>JAPLCX010000016.1 GCA_026392035.1 Candidatus Auribacterota bacterium
GGAGGCACACGCCGTTTTTCAACGGGTACCGGCCGCAATTTTATTTTCGGACGACGGACGTGACGGGTGTGATGAAGCTGCCGGCGGGAGTGGAGATGGTGATGCCGGGCGACAACGTGGGGGTGGAGTGCGAGCTGATCATGCCGATTGCGATGGAGAAGGGGTTGCGGTTTGCGGTGCGCGAGGGCGGGCGCACGGTGGGTGCGGGAAGGGTGTCGGAGATCGTTAAATAATGCTGCATATCGTCATGCGTCGTTCGTATTTCGTATCTCGTATATCGCAACGAAGAACGATGGACGAATGGCGAAGTGCGAATGACGAACGACGAAATACGAAATACGAGATACGAACGACGAAGGACGGAATAAATGGCAAAGCAGAGGATCAGGATCAGGCTCAAGGCGTACGACCACCGGGTGCTCGATCAGTCAACCGAGGAGATCGTTGAGACCGCGAAGAGGACGGGGGCCAAGATATGCGGCCCTATTCCGCTCCCGACGGAGATCGAGCGCTACACGGTATTGCGGTCGCCCCACGTGGACAAGAAATCGCGGGAGCAGTTTGAGATCCGCACGCACAAGAGGCTCCTGGATATTCTTGACCCGACGGCAAAAACCGTGGATGAGCTGAAGAAGCTCAACCTGCCTGCGGGCGTGGATATCAAGATAAAGCTCTAGTGGCAGCTCCGGGGGATCTGGGGCGCACATAGGGGGATCATGGGTACACTGAAGGTGGTCAACGACAGCGGTGCGGTCGTGGGCGAGGTTGAGGTTTCAGAGAAGCTGGCGCAGGTTCGTGTCAACCCCCAGCTCCTCCACGACGTGATCGTCGGCTATCAGCGAAATCGGCGCCGGGGAACCGCCTCGACGCTCACCAGGGGTGAGGTGCGCGCCTCCGGCAAGAAGCCATGGCGGCAGAAGGGGACCGGCAGGGCGCGGGCGGGTTCCGTTGCGTCGCCCATCTGGCGCGGCGGGGGAGTCACCTTCGGTCCGCAGCCGCGGGATTTCAGGCGGCTGATACCCCGCGGCCTAAGGGAGCGGGCGCTTGAGGCCGTGTTCGCGGATAAGCTGCGGGAGGGACAGGTGGTGGTGGTGGAGCGCATTCCCGACACGGGGGGGAAGACGAAGAAGATGGCGCGCTGGCTCACGCAGATTGACGCGCAGAGGAAACCGCTCATTGTCCTTGGTGAGCCCGGCGTGGATGTGGTGCGTGCCGCGCGGAATATCGCGGGCGCCGCGGTGGCGCGGGTGGAGTCGCTGAGTGCCTGGGTGCTGATGGCCCATGGCAAGCTCGTCGTGGCAAAAGACGTATTCAACAAACTGCAGGAGCGGCTGGGATGAGGCAGCGGTATAGTGTGATCAGGGGGCCGGTGATTACCGAAAAGGCCAGTGGGAAGATGGAGAGCGATGGCACGTACAGCTTTGAGGTTGACAGCCGGGCGAACAAGATCGAGATCAGGAGGGCTGTCGAGGGGGCGTTCAAGGTGACCGTGACCAGGGTGAATACCGTGAGCGCACGTGGGAAATTAAAGCGGGTCCGCTGGCAGACGGGAAAGACCCCCGACTGGAAGAAGGCCATGGTGACCCTGAAGAAGGGCGACAAGATAGAATACACAACGTAGTTTTACCACGGAGACACGGAGCCTGCCGGCAGGCAGGGACACAGAGACCGCACAGAGGGAGATGGCGTATTGATTTTTTCTCCGTGCTCTCCGTGACTCCGTGGTGAAAAAGCAGAAGGTGGAGTAGAAAATGGGTATAAAAAAGTATAGACCGACGACGCCCAGTCGGCGCTGGATCACGGGATATGATTTTATTGAGATCACCAAGCGTGAGCCGGAGTGGCGGCTGACCCTGCCCGTCAGGCAGAAGGCGGGGCGCAATTTCATGGGAAGGATCATGGTGCGCCACCGCGGAAGCGGCCACAAGCGCCGCTACAGGATGATCGATTTCAGGCGGGATAAACTGAACATTCCTGCCAGGGTTGCGGCGATAGAGTATGATCCTAATCGTTCGTCGCGCATCGCCCTCATCCACTACGCAGACGGGGAGAAGCGGTACATCCTCGCCCCGCTCGGTCTCAACGTCAATGATACGGTGGTCGCGGGGCAGAAGGTTGAGAACAGGGTGGGGAACTGTATGCCGCTTCGCGAGATTCCCCTGGGGACGCTTGTCCATAATGTCGAGCTCAACGCGGGAGGGGGCGGCGCGTTCGCCCGGAGCGCGGGCGCGGCTGCAGAGCTCATGGCGAGGGAGGGGAAATACGCCCATCTGAAACTCCCCTCTGGAGAGGTGAGACTGGTGGATGTGAACTGCATGGCGACCGTCGGCCAGATCGGCAACCCCGAGCACGAGTCGGTCAGCCTCGGCAAGGCGGGGCGCAGCCGCTGGCTCGGCCACCGCCCGAAGGTCCGCGGAGTGGCCCAGAACCCTGTTGATCACCCGATGGGCGGCGGGGAGGGAAAGTCCTCAGGCGGCCGGCATCCCTGCTCGCCGACCGGGGTGCTCGCGAAGGGCGGCAAGACCCGATCGAAGAGGAAGTCCACGCGCCACATTATCAAGCCGAGGGTGAAGAAGCGCAGGCGGGGCGGGGGCGGACAGGCCTGAAGGCGTGCGCCGCATACCCGGCGTCCGAGCGCGGATGCCGGGAAACACGTGAGGAGAGACAATGGCACGATCGTTAAAAAAGGGTGCGTTCGTGGACGAGAAGCTGCTCGGCAAGATCGAGCGCCTCAATCGGCTGAATGAACGGCGGCCGGTCAAGACATGGGCGCGGAGGAGCATGATTGTACCTGACTTCGTTGGACACACGTTCTCGGTGCACAACGGGAGGAAATTTATACCTGTGTTTGTCACGGAGAGCATGGTCGGGCACAGGCTCGGTGAATTCTCCCCCACGCGCACGTTCAGAAAGCATGGCTTTCACACGGAGAAGGCGGTCGCCGTTAAATAGCGTCATTCGTATATCGTATCTCGTCGTTCGCAAACCATAAAGTACGAGATACGAGATACGAAATACGGAATATATATAATGAAAGAATCACGGGCAGTCGGTAATTACATACGGGTGGCGCCGCGCAAGGCGCGCCTGGTGGTTGATCTCATCCGCGGCAGGAGTGTCACCGACGCGCTGAACACGCTGGGCCTCTGCCGCAAGAGGGCGGCTCACACGGTGAGGAAAATCCTCGTATCGGCCATGGCGAATGCCGCGGCGAAAGATACGCCTGAGAGATTCGTGGTGAGGGAGGCCTTTGTTGATGAGGGGCCGACGCTCAAGAGACATATGCCCCGCGCGATGGGGCGGGCAACAATAATCAGGAAGCGGATGAGCCGTATCACCATCGTCATCGAGGAGCAGGAGGAGAAGGCGAAGCCGCTCCCTCAGAAGAAAAGCGGGCGACAGAGAGCGAATATAAAATAACAAATACCAAATGACAAATTAATGACAAATACCAAAGGACAAATGTCAAAACATATGAGGTTTTGTCATTCGAATTTTGCCTGCCCGCCGTACTGAGTACCTCAGTACTCTGGGAGGCGGGTCATTTGTCATTACTAACGAAGGGGAGGTACGCATTGGGTCAGAAAGTAAATCCGATCGGCTTGCGGCTTGGCATTAATCAAGAGTGGCGGTCGAAGTGGTATGCCGGCAAACGCGAGTTTGGCACGCTCCTCAACGAGGATATCAAGATACGGAACCATATCAAGGAGCGGCTCAGTCTCGCCGGTGTCGCGCGCATTTGCATTGAGCGATACGGGAAGAAGGTCAGGATCACTATATGGAGCGCGAGGCCGGGAATTGTGATCGGCAGAAAGGGCTCAGAGATCGACAAGCTCCGGGACGATCTCGAGAAACTGTCCGGCCGGGAGATCGTACTGGACGTGACCGAGATAAAGAAACCGGAGCTCGAGGCGCAGCTCGTCGCGGAGAACGTGGCGCTCCAACTGCTGAAAAGGGTCTCTTTCCGCAGGGCGATGAAGCGGGCGGTGTCGCTCACAATGGATGCGGGCGCCCAGGGGATTAAGATCAATTGCGCCGGCCGCCTCGGCGGGGCTGAGATCGCCAGATCCGAGGGGTACCGGGAGGGGAAGATACCGTTGCACACCCTGCGCGCCATCATTGATTATGGTTTCGCCGAGGCGCACACGCCCTACGGGCAGATCGGCGTCAAGGCGTGGATTTATAAGGGTGAAAAGGCGCCGGCGAGGGAGGTGACTGGACATGGTGCTCCAGCCCAAAAAGAGTAAGTTCAGAAAAGCCCAGCGGGGTACGATGAAGGGGCACGCGACGAGGGGGGCCACGGTTGCCTTCGGCGAATACGGCCTCCAGTCGCTCGAGAGCGCGTGGATTACCACCACGCAGATCGAGGCGGCGAGGGTTGCCATCACACGGCACATGAAACGCCATGGGAAGGTCTGGATACGGATATTCCCGGATAAGCCAGTGACCAAAAAGCCGGCGGAGACCAGGATGGGGAAGGGCAAGGGGCCGCCCGAGACCTGGGTGGCGGTGGTGAGGAGGGGGAGGATCATCTTCGAAATAGACGGAATCACTGAGGGCATGGCTCAGGAGACGATGAGCCGGGCGGCGGCAAAGCTGGGGATCAGGACGCGATTTGTGTCGCGGGGCGGGACACCATAATTCGTCGTTCGTCATTCGTATTTCGTTGTTCGTAAATCGTACTTCGTTGCGATATACGAAATACGAGATACAAACGACGATGTACGACTAGTGAGGTAGCGGTGAAGGCGAAGGAAATGAGGGACAAAACGTCGGAGGAGTTGAATCATCTTCTCGCCGCCTGGCGTGAGGAGTTGTTCAACCTCAATGTGCGGGCGATGACCGGACAGATGAAGCAGTACAGCAGGGTGAGAGAGATAAAGAAGGATATCGCCCGGGTTCTCACGATTGTGAGGGGAACGCGTACGGCGAGCCCGGTTCGCGACAAGGAGAGCACGGCATCATGACCATTCAGGCGAGGGGCAAGAAAAAGGTGCGCGTCGGCACGGTGGTGGCCGACAAGATGAAGAAGACGCTCGTGGTGGATGTGGAACGCGCCTACCGGCACCGGTTCTATGACAAGGTCGTTCGAGCGGTTTCCAGGTGCTATGTTCACGACGAGCGCGGGGAGGCGCATCCGGGCGATATCGTGCGCATCATGGAGTGCAGGCCGTTGAGCAGGCTCAAGCGGTGGAGACTGGTTGAAATTGTGAAAAAGGGCAAAGGCATCGAAGCGCCGGGGAGAAGCGAGGAAGAGATACGCGAGCTGCAGGAAGAGATACGGGGGGTGTCAGCAGAAGCCCCCCCTGCGGTTGAGCGCGCAGGCGTGGCGGAAGAATCAGCTGACACATCACAGACTGGGAGGGAGTAGAACTTCAAACTTCAAAATCCAAAATCAAAAACAACTGCAAAATCCCAAATCCAATAAAAGCCGGCGAGCGTAGGGCATGGTGATTGGGATTTTGGATTTGTTTTGAAGTTGGAAGTTCGAGGTCTAGGGAGCGAGTTCATGATACAGCTTCGTACACGGTGTGATGTCGCCGATAATACCGGTGCGCGCCTCATCGCGTGCGTGAAGGTGCTGGGTGGTACGAGAAGGCGCTACGCGCACATAGGGGATGTCATCATTGCGTCCGTCAAGGAAGCTTCCCCGGACGGGATAATCAAAAAGGGTGAGGTTGTCCGTGGCGTGATCGTGAGAACCCGACAGCCAATCCGCCGTGAGGATGGTTCGCTGCTCAGATTCGATACGAACGCGGTGGTCATCATCGACGACCAGAACAACCCGAAAGGGACGAGAATATTCGGTCCGGTCGCCAGGGAGCTGAGGGATAAGAACTTTATGAAAATCATATCGCTCGCCCCGGAGGTCATTTAAGTAGTTAGTAGTCAGTAGCTAGTAGTTAGGAAGTAAGGATACAAGCATGCAGATAAAGATGCGGGTAAGAAAAGACGACCTCGTCATCGCCACCGCGGGGAAGGAGCGTTTTTCAAAGAAGACGGGGAGGGTGTTGAAGGTATTCCCCCAGCGGGGCAGGGTGATCGTTGAGGGCTTCAGCCTCTCGAAGAGGCACATGCGCCCCACCCAGAAGAATCCGAAGGGGGGTATTGTTCAGAAGGAGCGTTCCATCCGCGTCTCCAATATCATGCTATACTGCTCCAAGTGCCAGCGGGGAGTTCGAGTCGGGAATAGAGTGCTCGCCGACGGCACCAGGGTGAGATACTGCAGGAAGTGCGGAGAGGTTGTAGGGAAGACATGATAAATCACAGATCCCAAATCCAAAATCCCAATAACGTTTTCCAACGCCCCATTTACCCCTTCACTTTGGGATTTGGGATTTGGGATTTGTGATTTAATGGAGTGCGTTATGGTCAGATTGCTTGACAAGTACAGGACTGAAATCGTGCCCGCAATGATGAAGCAGTTCGGGTACAAAAATAAGCTTCAGGTGCCGCGGCTCAAGAAGATTGTCATCAATATGGGCGTGGGCGAGGCTACCCAGGACACGAAGATACTCGATGACGCAGCGGCGGATCTCGCGCTCATTGCGGGACAGCGGCCGGTGTTGACGAGGTCGAGGAAGAGCATCTCGAACTTCAAACTGCGCGCGGGCGCCACGGTCGGCTGCAAGGCGACGCTCAGGGGAAAGATCATGTACGAGTTCCTTGATCGCCTGGTGAGCGTGGCGCTGCCGCGGATAAGGGATTTCAGGGGCGCGCCCCTCACGTCATTCGATGGGCGTGGCAACTACACGCTCGGACTCTCCGAACAGGTTGTGTTCCCCGAACTTGAACTGGACAAGGTGAAGCGAGTGCAGGGAATGGATATCGTGGTGGTCACCTCCTCAAGGACTGATGAGGAGGCGAAGACATTGCTTCAGCTCATGGGCGTGCCGTTTGCCAAGAAGTAATGTTTTATCACGGAGGACACGGAGATAATGCGGAGGAAAAAGAAATTTACTTTTTCTCTGCGCTCTCTGTGGCTATGTTGATGAGGAATGTATGGCGAAGACCTGTTTGATAGTGAAGTCCCAGCGGAAGCCCAAGTTTAAGGTCCGCCACTATCACCGCTGCAGGAAGTGCGGGCGCTCGGGCGGCTACCTGCGCAAGTTCCAATTGTGCAGGATATGCTTCCGGATGCTCGCCTCGAGAGGCGAAATTCCGGGGGTGGTGAAGGCGAGCTGGTAGTTACTACGGTTAATGTCTAGGAATTTCAATGTTTTAACCACTGAGGACACTGAATTCACTGAAAACCGCAGAATAGACGATATTTTCAGTGTTCTCAGTATATTCAGTGTCTTCAGTGGTATAAATATAAAGCCCAAGGTGTAAAGTGTAACGCATTGAGCCGGATAGCTGCATCTCGGCAACTGAGGCCATCAGAGATGAAGAACGAGGATAATTGTTATGACAATGACTGATCCGATCGCGGATATGCTCACGAGGATAAGGAATGCGAATAGATCGCGAAGCGAATATGTGGATATTCCAAAATCAAAGCTCAAGCTCGAGCTCGTCAGGATTCTCAAGAGCGAGGGGTTCATAGAAGACTTTAAAATGATGGACGCCGAGTCTCAGGGGTTCATACGGGTTTTTCTCAAGTACACCAAGGGCGGCGAACAGGTGATCCGCGGCATTAAGCGGGCGAGCACGCCCGGCCGCAGGCACTACGTTGGGGTCGAGGAGATTCCCCGGCCGTTCGGGGGATTGGGGGTTGCCATCCTCTCCACCTCCAAGGGGATCATGAACAACACTCAGTCGAAGGCCCAGGGGCTCGGCGGTGAGGTGATCTGTTACATTTGGTGAAAATTTTTCAGCACGGAGACACAGAGGACACGGAGGAGAGGTACAGCGGAAAGTGTAAAGTCTAAAGTTAAGAGTAGTAGGGTGCTGAAGTGAGGGTCCCTTACACTTTGTGCTTTCAATTTAAAGCTGTTTTGAGCTCCGTGCCTCCGTGGTTAAAACGAAGGGATCATGCAATGTCACGGGTAGGAAAGAAGCCGGTCGACGTGGTCGCGGGTGTTCAGGCCACGGGCGAAGCCGGTCGCCTCACGGTGAAAGGTCCCCGGGGTGAACTCAGTCTGAAGCTGCCCCTTGGCATCTCCGTGAGGCAGGAGGGGCAGCAGCTCCTGGTGGAGTGCGCGCCGGATACCAAGAAAGGCGGCGCGCTGCACGGGGTCACGCGCACCCTCATCGCCAATATGGTGAGAGGTGTCTCCGAGGGCTACGAGAAGGCGCTCCAGATTGTGGGTGTGGGATACAAGGCAAAAGTCGAGGGGCAGAAGCTCGTGATACAGCTCGGCTTTTCGCACCCCATCAATTACGATATCCCTCCAACCATCAAGATAAGCATCGGGAAGGAGAATACCCTGACGATTTCGGGCTGTGATAAGCAGCTCGTGGGAAAGGTGGCAGCGGAGATTCGAGGTTTCTATCCCCCCGAGCCTTACAAGGGCAAGGGGATTCGATATAAGGACGAGTTGGTGCGCCGCAAGGCAGGGAAGGCCGTCGCGACCACTGCGGCCACCTGAGCGGGTGAGAGAATCGGTTGCAGGGCGCTCGATTCTGGTTTCTTGACCAGCGGACAGGCGGGCTACAGGGCGCACCGGCAACCGGGAACATGGGGCTGGAGTCACGATGAGAGGGATTGACAAGACACGCTGGAGAAGGAAGATGCGCGTGCGCAAGAAGATTCAGGGCACGGCCGCCCGGCCGAGGCTGTGTGTGTCCCGTAGCAACATGCACATCTACGCGCAGTTGATTGATGACGCGAGCGGCAAAACACTCGCCGCCGTTTCAACCCTTTCGCCGATCTACCGGGAGAAGTCATCCGCCAAGGGGAAGAAAGAGGCGGCCAAGGTCGTCGGCGGCCTCATTGCTGAGATGGCGAAGGCAAAGGGAATCGAGCGTGTAGTTTTTGACAGGAACCGGCACCGCTACCACGGGCGTGTGAAGGCCGTGGCCGAGGGTGCGCGAGAAGGGGCGCTGAAATTTTAAATTGTAAATTTAAAATTTCCAATTTACAATTTTAAATTTTTCGGGGAAGGAGGAGCAGGTGGCGCTGGAAAGGAAAATGTCAGGGACTCCGGGAATCGAGGAGAAGGTGGTGAGCATCAACCGCTGCGCGAAGGTGGTGAAGGGCGGTCGCCGCTTCAGCTTTAGCGCGCTGGTGGTGAGCGGAGACAGGAATGGGCGCGTCGGCTACGGTTTTGGGAAGGCGAACGAGATCGCTGATGCGATCAGAAAGGCTTCCGAAGCTGCCAGGAGACAATCGCTCTTCGTGCCGAGGCGGAATACCACGATACCTCATGAGACCATGGGGGCCTTTGGCGGCGCGCGGGTCTTGCTGAAGCCAGCCGCTCCCGGCACGGGTATTATCGCCGGCGGGGGGACACGGGTGGTCCTGGATCTCGCGGGGGTGAAGGATATACTGGCGAAATCGCTTAAATCAAAGAACCCCGTCAATGTGGTGAAGGCCACCTTTGACGCGCTTCAGCAATTGCGCACCAGGGAACAACTGATGCAGGCGAGAGGGGTAGACTGACGTGAGATTGGATCAGATAAGCAACAACCCGCACGCGCGCAAGGGCAGGAAGCGCATTGGCCGTGGTCCGGGCTCCGGACACGGGAAGACGAGCTGCCGGGGGCACAAGGGGCAGAAGGCCCGCTCGGGGGTGAGTATCCGTCCCGGGTTCGAGGGCGGTCAGATGCCGCTGATACGCAGGCTGCCCAAACGCGGTTTTCGGAGCCCCTCTCGGCTTCGCCAGGGCATCGTGAACGTGGAGTCGCTCAACATCTTCGACGAGGGGAGCGTGGTTGATCCCAAGGCCCTGGCGGCGCGAGGGATTGTGAAGGGGCACCTGGACGAGATCAAGATCCTTGGGAAGGGCGAACTCAAGAAGAGACTCGAGGTGGTCGCGCACGCGTTTAGCGCCTCTGCCCGGATAAAGATCGAGGCCGCGAAGGGCGCGGCAAAGATCGTGACCCGTACCTGCACGCCGGAGTGCGTGCCTGCGCGTAGCCGAGACAACGCTTCGGCGAGGGCAGGCGTTTCGGCACGCAGGCGTGACTCGGGGCTCGTGACCCGTCAAGCGGAGCAGCCCGAGATACGAACCACGAATCACGATTCACGAGTTGAGCGAACGAAGTGAGCCAGAGATGATATCGGCGTTCAGGAATATGTTCAGGATCGGCGAACTGCGCAGCCGTATTCTCTTCACGCTCGCCCTGATCATCGTGTACAGGCTCGGTGCCTATGTCCCGACCCCCGGTGTCGATGCGAAGGCCCTCAGTATGTTCTTCGCGGAACTGCAGCGCACGCAGGGCACGGGGGGGAACCTCTTCGGCCTCATGAATATGTTCTCAGGGGGAGCCCTGAGCCAGTGCACGATCTTCGCGCTCGGGATCATGCCCTACATCAGTGCGTCCATCATTCTCCAGCTGCTCACCGCGGTGGTCCCCTCGCTCGAGCGGATGGCGAAGGAGGGGGAGGTGGGGAGGAGAAAAATAAATCAGTACACCCGCTACGGGACGGTGCTCCTCTGTCTCTTCCAGGCGGGTATGATCAGCCGATTCCTCGAGAACCCTGCGAGCTTCGGAGGGAGGGTGATCATTCCTCACCCGGGCTGGGCGACCCGACTCATGATCATGATGACCATCACGACGGGGACGGTGTTCATCATGTGGCTGGGTGAGCAGATCACCGAGAATGGGATCGGGAATGGTATTTCGCTGATCATCACGGCGGGGATAATCTCCCGCTTGCCGAACGCGATTTATGAAGTCTATGAACTCGCCCGGACGGGCAATATCCGCCCCTATGCGGTCGTCGGCATGGCGGTGCTCGCGGCGCTGGTGGTGGCGGCGGTGGTACTGGTCACTGAGGGCCAGCGGCGGATACCCATCCAGAGGCCGAAGCAGATCCGCGGCAGGAAAATTTACAGCGCTCAGAGCACGTATATTCCGCTTCGGGTAAACCAGGCGGGAGTAATCCCGATCATTTTTGCCTCTTCGATCCTCCTCTTCCCCGCGACCGTCGGGGGCTTTGTGCAGACCGAGTGGCTCAAGACGGCGATGGGCATGCTTCGCCCCGGGGCGTTTCTGTACACCCTGCTGGAGGTGGTGCTGATTGTTTTCTTCTGCTACTTTTACACGGCGATCACCTTCAACCCGATTGACCTGGCGGACAATATGAAAAAGAGCGGCGCATTTGTGCCCGGCATCAGGCCCGGCAAGCCCACGGCGGAATTCTTTGAGAGGACCATGAACCGCATCACGCTCCCCGGGGCCATATTCCTCGCGGCGATCGCCGTGTCGCCCAGTGTGATTGCCGGGTACATGAATATCAGCTACACCATCTCCCAATTTTTTGGAGGCACGGGGCTGCTGATTATTGTCGGCGTCATGCTGGACACGATGCGGCAGGTCGAATCCCACCTCGTGATGAGGCACTACGATGGTTTCATGCGAAAGGGAAAGATACGAGGAAGGTAAATTCAGTAGCGAGTAGTAAGTAGCCGGTAGTCAGGGAACTTATAAGTTCTATTTCTTCCCTAACTACTAACTACTAGCTACTGGCTACTCGTTGCCGTCTATATGAGATTGATATTGCTGGGCCCGCCCGGCGCGGGTAAGGGATCACAGGCGAAGGTGCTGTGCGCAAAATTCGGGATCCCGCACATTTCGACGGGGGATATGTTTCGCGAGGCGTACACACAGGGCACCACGCTGGGGCGCATGGCGCACGACAACTACTGGGGAAAGGGTGAGCTTGTGCCTGACGATATCACCGTGGGGCTGGTGCGGGAGCGGATTGCGCGGGACGATTGTCGCGCGCGTGGGTTTCTCCTCGACGGCTTCCCGAGGACCCTCCCCCAGGCGGAAAAACTGGATCAGCTCCTCAATGAGTTGAATCAGTCGCTTGATAAGGTCATTTACATGAAGACCTCCCAGGAGGTGATCCTCCAGCGGCTCGGCGGCAGGAGGGTCTGCAAGTCGTGCGGAGCAAACTACCACGTCGTGAACATGCCGCCAAGGATCGAGGGCGCGTGCGATGCCTGCGGCGGGAATCTGTACCAGAGGCCTGATGACGCTGAGGATACGGTCCTGAACCGCCTCGGGGTGTACGAGGCGCAGACCGCGCCGCTCATAAAGTATTATAAAAACCAGGAGCTTTTGGCCACCGTCAACAGCGATACCCCGGTGCAGGGGACGTACGCTCAGGTTCTCACGGTGATGAATCAACAATGATCATCATAAAATCCGCGAATGAAATAGGGAAAATGCGCGTGAGCAGCCGCATCGCCGCGGAGGTCATGGGCATACTGGAGAAAATGGTCGCGCCTGGGGTGCGCACGGTGGAGCTCGACCGGGTGGCTGCCAGGCTCATTCAGGAGCGCGGCGGCCGCTCAGCCTTTAAGGGGTACCGGGGTTATCCCGCGCACGTATGCATTTCTGTGAATGAGGAAGTGGTGCATGGGATCCCCGGCGAGAGGGTTCTGGAAGCGGGCGATATCGTGAGCGTTGACGTGGGGGTGGAGCACGACGGCTATTGCGGCGATATGGCGCGTACCTTCACGGTGGGGGAAGTGAACGGCACGAAGGCCCGCCTCGTGGAGGTGACGCGGCTCGCAGTTGAGGACGCGGTGGGCATGGCGCGGTCTGGCGGCAGGCTCTTCGATATCTCTCGCGCGATCGAGCGCCGCGCGACGTCGAGCGGGTTCTCGGTGGTCCGTGACTATGTGGGGCACGGTATCGGTGCAACGCTCCACGAGGATCCGCAGATCCCCAATTTTGGCAAGCCGCATACCGGGCCGAAGCTCAAATCAGGCATGACGTTTGCGGTGGAGGCGATGATCAATGCGGGAACCTATGCCGTAAGGGTGCTGCCGGATGGCTGGACAGTCATCACGCAGGACAGGAAAGCATCCGCCCACTTCGAGGACACTATTGTCATCACGGGGGACGGCCCTGAGGTTTTGACATGCCAAAAAAGGAAGATGCCATAAGGGTTGAGGGGATCGTTGTGGAGGTTCTGCCCAACACGATGTTCAGGGTGGATCTGCCGAATGGTCATCGCGTGCTCGCGCACATATCGGGGAAGATGAGGATGCACTTCATACGCATCCTCCCCGGGGATAAGGTGTTGCTTGAGATGTCGCCGTATGATCTCACGAAGGCGAGGATCGTGTACCGCGTCAAGTGAGCGGGCGCCTGGCGCGACCCGCGGCTCATCCGCACAAATGAAGGGCTGGAGCGGGAGATGAAAGTAAAAGCATCGGTCAAGAGAATCTGTGAAAAGTGCAAGATCGTGCGCCGCAAGGGAGTGGTGCGGGTCATCTGTACGAACCCGAGACACAAGCAGCGGCAGGGCTAACTACAGCCCAAAGTTAAAAGTGTAAAGCGTAAAGAAAAAAGAGATAGAAGGAGTAGCGTTATGCCGAGAATTGTGGGTATTGATATACCGAAGGAAAAAAGGATCGAGGTGGCCTTGAGGTACATCTATGGGATCGGCCCCACGAAGGCGTCCCAGGTGTGCACTCAGGCGAGCGTGAATCCGGATACCAGGGCGAAGGATCTGACGGAGGAGGAGATTGCCAAGATCACCTCCGTGATTCAGAGCAGCTGCATGGTCGAGGGCGACCTGCGCAGGGAGGTGGCGCAGAATATCAAACGGCTCATGAGCATCGGGTGCTACCGGGGGATACGGCACAGACGCGGCCTGCCGGTGCGCGGCCAGCGGACGAGCACGAACGCGCGCACGCGGAAGGGGCCCCGGAAGACAGTCGGCGTGAAGCGCAAGGCGTCAATGAAAAAACAGGGCGGGACTGAATAATCCCGCTGCGCGCCCGTTGCACTGAAGAGGCGCGGGGGCGTTGCGTGCACCGATCGGGCGGGTCGCGAGGTCGCCATGAGCGGGGTCCGCAGCATCAGTGAGTCAGTCAGTCCGGCAAAGGAGAGAAAATGGCGGAGGACAAAGAGCAGAAGCCGCAACGAGTGGTCAAGAAAAGGGTTGCGAGGTGCGGCCCCAGGGGGATCGCGCACGTCATGGCGACCTTTAACAATACGATTGTCAGCATCGCGGACGCAAAGGGCAATGTGGTGGTGTGGGCGAGCGCGGGTTCCTCAGGGTTCAAGGGGGCGCGGAAGAGCACTGCCTTTGCCGCCACGGTGGTGGCGAGCAACTGCGGCAAGCGCGCGCTCGCACAGGGGATGCGGGAAATCGAAGTCAATGTCAAGGGGCCTGGCGCGGGGCGGGAATCGGCGGTGAGGGCTCTCCAGGCTGCCGGACTCCAGATCACGGCTATCCGCGACGTCACCCCCATACCGCACAATGGGTGCCGGCCGCCGAAGAGGCGGCGTGTATAGCAGTAGCGCACCCTTGGGGGGGAGCTATCGAGCTATCCCTTCGGCTACGCTCAGGGCAAGCTCGCAATCGAGCTATCGAGTACTAAAGATATCAAGTGATCAGGCTATCGAGATATCAATGAATAAAGGGAGGTAAGTAAATATATGGCAAGGTACACAGGACCCGTGTGCAGGCTCTGTCGGCAGGAGGGAATGAAGCTCTTCCTCAAGGGCACCCGCTGCGAAATGGCCAAATGCGCAATAGAGCGCGGCAAACCTGCTCCGGGCATGCACGGGGCGAAGAGGCGCAAGCTCTCTTCCTACGGGGAACAGTTGCGCGAGAAGCAGAGGCTGCGCCGCTCATATGGCATTCTCGAGGAGCAATTCAGGATCCTGTTCAACAGGGCGCAGAAAAAGAAGGGGATCACCGGAGACAATCTGCTCAAGCTCCTGGAGACGAGGCTGGACAATGTGGTATTCCGGCTCGGGTTTGCCGTCTCGCGCGCGCAGGCCCGGCAGCTGGTGCGGCATGGCCATTTTCGCATCAAGAACCACACGGTTGATATCCCCTCATACCAGGTGAGGGCGGGCGAGATCATAGAGGTAAAGCCAAAGGAGCGCTGCCGCAAGATAATCATGAAGAGTATCGAGGTCACTGAGAAGAGGGATGTCCCGGCGTGGCTCTCGGTGAATCGGCAGGATCTGAAGGGGGAGGTCCTCAGGTCTCCGGAGAGAGCAGATATTACCGTGCCGGTCAATGAGCAGCTCGTGGTAGAGCTCTATTCGAAATAAGAGGGAGCGGCGCCGGGTGGGGCCCGGGGCAGTTCACTACATAAAAGAGAGGTGACAATCATGGTGATACGATTGGGAAGATTTGAAATGCCCAAGCGCTTGCTTGAGGAAGAGGGAAGTGCGACTGATACCTACGCGAAATTCATCGCTGAGCCGTTTGAGCGCGGCTATGGGCACACCCTCGGCAACGCGCTGAGGAGGGTGCTCCTGTCATCGCTCGAAGGCGCGGCGATCACTTCGGTCAGGATCAACGGGGTCCTGCATGAGTTTGATACCATCGATGGGATGGTTGAGGATGTCACTGAATTGATCCTGAACCTGAAACAGGTGCTCCTGGTATCGCACAGCAGGGAGCCGAAAAAGATCGAGCTCAAGGCGGACAAAAAGGGAGAGGTCACCGCGGCTGACATCACCACTGACGGGACCGTCGAGGTGGTCAACCCCGCGCACCACATCGCCCACCTCAGTAAAAAGGTGAAACTCGAGATCGAACTGGAGGTTGAAATCGGGAGGGGGTACCGGCCGTCGGAGGGGAACAAGAAAGAAGGGCAGCCGATAGGGATCATCCCGCTCGATTCCATATTCACCCCTGTCAAGAGGGTCGCCTATCACATTGAGGATACGCGCGTGGGCCAGATAACCGAGTTCGATAAGCTCATCCTCGAGATATGGACGGATGGCAGGGTGAAACCTGAGGATGCCCTCGTACAGGCCGCCTCGATTCTACGGGAACACATCGCCGTGTTCGTTGATTTTGACAAGCATCCGCTCGCGATAGGGGAGGAAGAGGAGGAGGAGAAAGAGAAGAAAAAGGGAGAAGATATGGATCGCCTTCTCGACATGAGCATCAACGAGATCGAGCTGTCCGTCCGCGCCGCGAACTGCATCACTGCCGCGAACATCAAGACGATCGGTGACCTGGTGCAGAATACGGAGGCGGAAATGCTGAAATACAGGAACTTCGGGAAAAAATCGCTCAATGAGATCAAGCAGATCCTGACGGGGATGGGGTTATCCCTTGGCATGAAGCCCCTGGAGAAGAAGGAACTGCCGGAGTAATATCGCAGTGGAACAGGGAGCGGGGAAGAACATATGAGGCACAGAAAAGAGTCGCTCAAGCTGAATCGGACTCCCGCGCACATGCGCGCCATGCTCGCCAACGCGGTCTCCAGCCTCATCAAGCTGGAGCGGTTGCAGACGACGGAAGGCCGCGCCCGCGCGGTGTGCCGGCTCACGGAGAAGATGGTGACGCTGGCCAAACGCGGCGGCCTCCATAGGCGTCGCCGCGCGACGAGTCTGATCCATGACCGCGGCGCCGTTGCCAAGCTATTCAAGGAGCTGGGGCCGCGGTACGCTCAGAGGAGCGGCGGCTATACTCGAATTGTGAAAGCCTCATTCCGAAGAGGAGATGGCGCTCCCATGGCCATCTGTGAACTGGTTGACACCACAAAACCGGTCAGGGTGAGGAAACCCAAAAAAGAGGAAGGGCGGAAGCCCAAGACGTGAGCAGGTGCCCCGGATGCCGGCGCACATGCGCACTGCCGCTCTCGCCCTTTTTGATTCGCCGCGTACCCCGCAGGAAGTGATTCCTCATCCCCCTCTCCACAACGCCATGCGCAAGAGAACAAGAGCAGCCAGCAGGGAGTTGAGCCACGTTGACCGTGAGGGGAGGGTATCCATGGTGGATATCAGCCGCAAATCCGACACCTTCCGTGAGGCGGTCGCGCGCGGCCGGGTGACACTCGCGCCGCATACGCTCTCCCTTATCACGCGTGATAAAATCCCCAAGGGGAATGTGTTCAATACCGCGCGGCTCGCGGGCATCATGGCTGCCAAGCGCGTCGACTGTGTGATCCCGCTCTGCCATTCGCTCTGCCTCACGCACATCTCCATCGGTTTCGAGACGCGCGTCCGGAATAGACGCGCGCGCATCGATATCGAGGCGGCCGCACGCCTCGTCGGCAAGACCGGGGTGGAAATGGAGGTCCTCGCGGCGGTGAGCGTGGCGGCGCTGACGATATACGACATGTGTAAAACAGTAGATAAATCGATGAAGATTTCTGAAATTCGCCTTGTCAGCAAAACGGGAGGACGTTCTGATAAAACCCGAAACTCGAAACCCGAAACTCGAAACAAACTCAAAATCACAAACCAGAAGTATTAAGTGTTTTTGATTTCGAGTTTTGGATTTGTTTCGTGTTTAGAGTTTGGGATTTCGGATTTATCGTTATGGGTCATATCAAATCAATCAATATCAGCACGACCAAGGGTGGGCCGAAGAGTCCGGTTTCACAAGCTATGCTGATCGTTGACAGGGGTATCGAAGGGGATGCGCATAGTGGGCCGGGTGAAAAGCAGGTGAGCCTGCTTGCGTGGGAGCGTACGCTCGCCATGCGCGCGAAGGGCGCAGCGATCTGGTATGGCTCATTCGGGGAGAATATCACCACTGTCGGAATCGATCTCAGGAGCCTGAGGGTTGGGGACAGGTTGAAATTGGGGGAGCACGGCATCGTGGAGGTCACCGAACTCGGGAAGAAATGCCCCGCACCGTGCGCGATTTTCCGCAAGGTCGGCTCCTGCATCATGCCCGAGGAAGGCGTTTTTTCCCGGGTGACGAGGGGGGGTGTCATCAGGGTGGCGGATTCTGTTGATCTGGTCCCGCCATAAAGGGGTCAGGTCTACGCGTTACTATTAATCAGGGGGCACACTGTTGATGCGATCGAGGCGCGAAGGGGGCGGAAACGCGAGCGCGATCAGGGTGGGCGTCGTGGTGGTGAGCGATAAGGCGGCGGCGGGCCTGCGGAGGGACGGTTGCGTCGGGGCATTGGAGAAGGTGCTTCCGCCGGCGGATGCTGCGATTGCCGCGCACACGATCGTCCCCGATGAGATAGGAGCGATTCAGGAAGCCGTGCAACAGATGACAGACGGTGAGGGGCTCGACGTCGTACTCACGGCGGGGGGGACGGGGATCGGCCCGCGTGATGTCACGCCGGAAGCGATTCTTCCACTCATCGATAGAGCGATACCCGGGATCGCTGAGCTGATGCGCCGTCAAGGGTTTGAGATGACACCGAATGCCATTCTCAGTCGCTCGGTCGCGGGTACCCGCGGGCGGGCGCTCCTCATCGCGCTGCCTGGCAGCCCGCGCGGTGCGGCGGAGTGCCTCTCGTCGGTATGGCCGGCGATCCCCCACGCGCTGGCGCTCCTCCGTGGAGAGGCCACGGAATGCGCGCGGAAAGTAAAAAGTCAAAAGCAAAAAGGCAAAACCAAAAGTTAAAGCCCAAAACTATTTTTATATTTTGAATTTTGAATTGTAGTTTTGACTTTTGCGTTTTTACTTTTGCCTTACGATTGTTTGGGATTTTTGATTTGGGATTTAATATATGGTCAATATCTCAATGAATAGAGCCGTGCACCTCGCGCGGCGGGACGCTCACTACCGATGCTGCATAGAGCTGCTCGAGGCGCGGCGCGCAGATGCCTCGATCTTGAAACGCCGGGGCAGGATCGAAGAGATCCTGAAGCGTCTCAGCGAGGCGCGCTATGAGGCGATCTGCGCCTTGAGGGGGAACAGGGGCTGGCGCAGCGAAAATATATTTGTGAAGTACCTTGATCTCATCTATGACGCGGCGCAGGCAGCTCAGGTCATGATACAGCACGAGGCGCTGCTCAAGGCGGATAAGAGTTTTCTAAAACGGCTCCTCGGCGTGGGGACGGCGAGGCTCGCTCAGTTTGAGGATCGCCACAGGAGCATGGAGGGGGAAATCCTCGACGGGATAACCGTGCTCGTCATGTACGCGAGCTCGACCTACAGCGAACTCAAGAAGGCTAACATTAACTCGCTCTCCCCGAATGAGAAGGCGCGCTACCGGATTGCCTATAACGCCGTTCACCCGGGAGAGTGACGGAGCGGGGCGATCGTTTTTCACAATGAAAAAAAATAAATCCGCCGAACAGATTGTCTGCAGCATTATCGCGCGTGATCGGCGATATACCTTCGATGCGTACCAGTTCGTTTTAGAAGCCCTGGATTACACGTACCGCATGGTGAAGAAGCGGAGGCATGTCGCCGGCAGGGAGCTCCTGGAAGGGGTGCGTCGCTACGCCCTTGAGCGGTACGGCCCCATGGCGAGAACTGTCCTTGAACACTGCGGCATCCGAAGATGCGAAGATGTGGGAGAGGTGGTATTCAACCTTGTTGATAATGGCTTGCTCAATAAAACGGAGGAGGACAGCAGGGACGATTTTAAGGGGGGGTACGATTTCAAGGAGGCATTTGACGGGGTGTTTGATAGCTGATGGTCCGAGAGTAAATCCTGAGTGTGGGAGAGGGGAGATAGAGATATGAAGAACACGAATGATGCAATTCACGAGGCGCGGTTTCTCTCGCTCGTCCTGAGCCTCTACAACTCTGCCTGGATCGCCATGGGCAAGATCGCCAGCCCCGTGACGGGCAAGGTGGAGAAGGATCTTGAAGCAGCGCGGGGGAGCATCGATCTCCTGGAGACCCTGAAGGTGAAGACAAAGGGGAATGTCTCGCTCGAGGAGGATCGGATACTCGTCAATTGCCTGAACACGCTCCAGCTGAACTTCGTTGAGGAGAGCAGCCGCAGGGAAGAGAAGCCTGCGGCAGAGGAGACGGCAAGCTCCCGGGATGAGGATGCGAAGCCTCCCCCGGAAGATAAAGTTCCACAGGGGTGAACGCAGAGGGGGTAGGCATGCTTCGAGATGGCCGGGAATGGGCGAGTCTGAAGCGCGCGAAGCGCTGCCTCGGGTGCGGGCATGATTTCGCAGGCGGGGAGGATTACTTCTCGATGATCTTCATGGGAGGTGAAGCGATCACCCGGGAGGATTACTGCGCCTCATGCTGGGAGCAGGTGGAGCCGGGGAAGCGCGAACGATATATCTCTTACTGGCAGGGGAGGTATAAGGCCGAGCCGCCGAAGCAGCGGGAAGAGCCGATTGCGAAGAGCACGGTCGAGCGTTTGCTCCGGAAATACCTGAACGCTCAGGAGCCGTCCCACGTGAACTTCCGCTACATCCTCGCGCTGATGATGGAGCGCAAGAAGAGGCTCGTCCCCCGGGACAAGGTGATCGAGCCTGGGACAGGCAGGAAAATTATCGTGTATGAACTTCCCGACAGCGGTGAATCCTTTCTCATCGAGGATCCCGGCCTTGGAATCCATCAGGCGAGAGAAGTGCAGAAACAGGTGAGGGATCTCCTCGCGCTGGAGAACGTCTGATCGGAGCGAGGGAAAGTAATGCCTCATTTACGGGGGAAAATAAGAGGAATATCCACGGATTTTTACGGATAACCACACGGATGGCCGCAGATGAAGCTTTCTTTTCATCTGTGAATATCCGTCATAATCCGTCCCGCTTAGCGGGATCCGTGGCCCACCTCTATAAGTGACCCCTTACAAGGGAACGGCCGTTTTTCTTCCTCATCATGCATTTTTTTGATATCATAAGACCTCGCCAGGTCACAGAGCATGTGCAAGATCCGTAGCACCATTTTCGATATTCGGCACGCGAGAGATGTGCAGGGACAGATAAAAGAACTTCTCGATCAGGAGAACGTGTAACCGGTGATATTAAATCATTGCCTTTAGCATTCAGCTTTTAACCTTCAGCTGTAGTTGCCTATGTACACGAAGTTCTATCACCTCAAGGAGCGGCCGTTTAATCTCACGCCGGACTCTCACTTCCTCTATTTCAGCACGCAGCACAGGGACGCGTTGGGGCATCTGCTCTACGGCATCAGGGAGCGCAAGGGCTTCATGCTCGTGAGCGGGGAGGTGGGGACAGGGAAGACGACGCTCTGCAGGACCCTGATCAAGGAGATCGAAAGAGAGGCCGAGGTCGGATTCATCCTCAACAGTTTCCTCTCCGCGAAAGAGCTGCTACGGGCGATCAACGAAGACCTCTGCTGCCACCGGGGGGCACAGTCGAATAAGGAGCTCGTTGACGAGCTCAATCGTTTTCTGCTCGATCAGCACGAGCGCGGGCGCACCGTCGTGGTCCTCATCGACGAGTGCCAGAACCTCGCGATGCCCGTGCTCGAACAGATACGGATGCTCTCCAACCTGGAGACTGAAAAGGAAAAGCTCATCCAGATTATCATGGTCGGCCAGCCGGAGCTGAGGGGAAAACTCGAGAGCGCTCACTTGAGGCAGCTGGCGCAGCGGATCAGCGTGACCTACCACCTACAGCCGCTCGATTATCGTGAGACCGTGAACTACATCCATCATCGCCTGAATGTCGCCTCCGGCGGCGATGGGAAAGACGGCTCGGGAGAAACGGGGAGGGGCGGCGTGCGATTTAGCCGGCCGGCGCTGAAACGGATATTCCTGTATTCGGAAGGCGTCCCGCGAAAAATAAATATCCTCTGCGATCGCGCGCTGCTCGTCGGGTATGTACGGAATAAAAATAGGATAACGGATGGAATGATCCGCCGGGCGATCGCTGAGATTCAGAAGCATCCGAGGGCGTCACGGGGGAGGAGGCGCTCCTCACGGCTGCCGCTTTTCTGGAAGGCAGCGGTTGCCGGGATCTGTGCGCTCGCTGTGTTCGGCCTCCTGTTTTATTACTCGATGGGCATGAGGCACGCGCTGGTTCCCGCGCAGGGCGCGGGCGCCGGGCACGCGCCGCGAATAAAACAGGCTGCCCCCGTTCAATCTGCGGTGGTCGCCGGAAACCAATGGCATCTCGCTCCCGTCCCCCCTCTCGAAAAGCCTGTTGCCGCTCCCAATACGGAGGCGGGGGCAGCGCTGCTCCTCGCAAAGTTATGGAATCGCGGGGAGGTCTCTCACGCCATGCCTCAGGGAGAGAGGGATCTGCATACCCTCGCGGGGAGGTGCGGTATGAAGGCCATCGGGTGCTGGGCTGATATTGATTTTCTGTCGCGAGCGAACCTCCCCTGCCTTGTGAGGGTGGCGGGAATTTCCGGTGAGGGGGAGATGCTTGTTGTTCTGAAATCCCTGCGAGAGGGCGTCGCAGGGCTGGCGCGCGGGAACGGCGCCGAGTTCTCTCTCAAAAATTCGGAGCTGGAGGCGCGGCTCCGGGGGAAGGCCACGTTCTTTTATCCCGTCAATGTGACACTCGCCGGCGCCCTTACCCCCGGTATGAACGGTCCTGCTGTCAGTGAACTCCAGGCCGGTCTCCGGGGAATGAATTTACTGACGGTTGACGAGGGCGGATGGTACGGCCCGCGCACCGCGGAAGCGGTCAGGCGTTTACAGGCGCGCTGTGGCCTCCCCCAGGATGGCGTGGCCGGCATCAATGAGAATATCCTGATCATGAGTGCGCGGGGGGGGAGAGATGTGCCGCGCCTTGCACCCCAGGCCTCACGGAGTTGAAGGCATGAGCACGATTCTGAAAGCGTTGAAAAAAGCGGAAGAGGGCATGGCAAAGAACACGTTGCCCGGGAAGATCCTTTCCGCAGATTCTGTTCCAGCTCCTGCGAGTGCGCGCGTATGGATGGGCGCGGCGATTCTTCTCTCCGCGCTTGTCCTTGTCACGGGGATCGCGTACTATCTTCAGCCGCGCGGGCGAGCCGTGGAGAGGGAGGATTCCTCCCCTCAGCCGGCCGCAGCCCCCACGGCGGCGCGGGCAGCCGGCATCTCCAGGGGAGGAGGCGAGCCGGAGGAGCCTGCGCTCCCCCCGCTTCATTTCTCAGGCGTGCTCTGGGATAAAACTGAACCGCTCGCCATTCTCAACGGCAGGCCGCTGACCGTGGGCGGCGAGATTGATGGCGCCAGGGTGGTGAAGATTGGCCTCGACGGTGTGCGGCTCCGCTATCGGGGAAGGGAGTACACGCTCAGCGTGGAGTAGGCGTGGGAGATCAGATGGCGGGATTCGGACAACGAAACAGAATTGAGGCCATCGCGTCGGGATGTATCCTTATCGCTCTCTCGTGCGTGGCGCTCATTGGGCCTCAGCAGTCGGCGGGTGGAGAGGGTGGGCAGCCTCCGGAGCTGTCGCGTGCCGAGCGCAAGGCCCGCACGGTGCTTGATATGGCGGCCCTCGGGCGCGATCTGTTCAAAAAAAAGGAATACCGGCGCGCGGCGATTGAATTCGAGAAGGTGTTGCAGATTGACCCTTCGAATTCAGCCGCGGAGGAGTATCTGAAGCTATGCGAGAAAAGATTGGAAGGGCAATGAATGTCTCCCGTATGGGAGTTGTGCTCATGGCGCTGCTCATGGTGAGCAGCGCGGCGGTTAAGCTCTTTGCGGCGGAGGAGCAGCCTGAACAGTCGGCCGAGTTCTACCTCCGGCTCGGCAATGCGTTCATGGAGAGCGGGCAATATGACAAGGCGCTCACGATGTTTACCAAAGCCCAGTCGCTCGCTCCCGGGACCGATCTCAAGGAGCGTGTCGCCGCCGCGCACCGCGGCTTCGCCGGTGTGTGCATCGAGAAGGGCGATTACCGCAGCGCCGTGGACCACTACGAGAGCGCGAAGAAGCTCGACCCCAAGGTGGATGTGCTCTCCACGCTGGAGGAGGCGTATCGCAAGCTTGGAGCCCGCTACATGGAGGAGGGGAATATTTCCGGAGTGATCTCGATCACGGAGAAGGCACTGGCGATTTCCCCCGGGTCCCCCGAGACACGCAGATTGAGGGGAGAGGCGCTCATCAAGAAGGGGAACCTCGAGGGCGCGCTCGGTGAGTTCACGGAGCTGGTCAAGATCGTACCGAAGGATACCGAGGCGCAGATGAGGGTCGGGTTCATCAATGAGAAACTGGGCAAAGGGAAGCGGGCGGTTGAGGTATATATCTCGGTCATAGAGGGGAATCCTCAGTTCGTCCCCGCGTATATAGCGCTCGGTGAGTACTATGAGAAGAGGGGCAATCTCGCGAAGTCCGCGGAGGTATATCGAAGGGGCATAGAGAAAGCACCTGCCGAGGCGTCGCTCCATACCAACCTCGCGTGGGTTCATATCAGTGATGGAAATTATCTGGATGCGCACAAGGAGTGCCAGACGTCCCTCGGCCTGGATGCCGACAATGCCTATGTGTATAACTACCTGGGCTTGATTTTCATGCACATCAACCGGTTTCCCGATGCGCAGGAGTCATTTGAAAAAGCGATCGCGTTGAAAGCTGATTACCCCGGCGCGAAGCTCAATCTGGCATTTCTCTACGGGGCCATGGGCCGCAACGAGGATGCGATCAAGGAGTATAAAGAGATACTTGAGAAAGATCAGAACAATGCCGAGGCTCACTACAATGCGGGAATCAACTACAAGAAGCAGGGCCGGTTTGTACTGGCGCGGTACCACCTGGAGCGCGCGGCAAAACTCTACGGATATGATTCCTCACTCGGGCGGAGAGCCCTCGAGAGGCTGAAGAAACAGGAGTAGCGCGGCAGGAATCCAGATGGCGTACATGCGGGCGTGGGCTTTCCTGCATATCACCACGCAGCCGAGACTTAAGTCTCGGCTGCGAAAAAAAGTAGCCCTGCCCTGTGAGAGATCGATCCGACACTTCAGTGTCGGCTCCTTAATTCAATGTCTAGGAATTTCAATGTTTTATAAGTTGCCCCGCCTTGCGGGGCCTAATTTACGTAAAATTTCACACGTTGGAATTCATTGACGGGATTCAGAGACGTATGAACAAGGGCAGGAAAAGAGCGGGGGGCCTTACGGTCCCCCGTGAAGTATAGATTGAGAATCGGCCGGCGATGAGCGCGTCAATCGGCCATTATCGGTGACCCCGTTCTTTCGCCCGGCTTATCGTCCTTCCCTCTCTTGAAGTCCGGGCGGGACGGCTTTTCCTGTCTCATCCCTTCCTGGGAAGGCTTCTGGGCGCTCACTGAGCACTTGCCGACAATGTTCACACCCTCGGCGATGGTGAGGCGGGCCGCCTGGATATCGCCGAACATCTTCGCGGTGGCCCTGAGCTCGATCTTGTCATCGCAGGTGACGTTCCCCTCAATTTTGCCTTCGACGATGAGATTACCCACGTGGATTTCGGCCTTTACCGCACCGGTTTTGCCGACGAAGAGCGTCCCCTGAGAGTCAATCTCACCTTCAAAAGTGCCGTCTATCCTCAGTGAATCCTTGAACTTGAGGGAGCCCTTGAACTCCGCATCGGGGCTGATCACAGTCTCTTTAACCTCACTGTGAGATATCGGCTGCTGAAGCTTATCCTGGATGACCATCTTCTGTCCCTCCTCCCGGCTTGGGTAATTTGGAATGCTTGTGCTCGCTCCATTTGCGCCAAGCCTCCTCAAGATGTTGCTCATGAACCTCCTCCTCCCGCGGTTTTTTCACCGCCACGGTGTATGCAGTTTCTCAACTTATTGAAAGCATTTAACCAGATTGCTCCACGGTTGTCAATGCCGAAAAACCCGCAACTGTAATGCCCCAGATAGGGTGTAGAACAAAGTTGTTCGCCACTGATTCTCACGCCTGCCTGCGCGGAGCCGGAGCTCCGCTTCGGCGTAGGCAGGGATGATTGACGGATGTGCACGGGTTGATTTTGGTAAGTATCCGCGAGCATCTGTAATAATCCGTGTAGGTCCGTGGCAAGACCTCATAACCGCGACTTTCCCTGATTTATCTGGATCCCCAGCCGAGGAAAAGGATGATTTCGACGACGATGAGAATGACGATTGCCAGTTCCAGTATGGTGGAGCGCAGGTTGTAGATCTTCATATTGAGGGTGCCCGATATGTCCCGCAGCGCTTCCAGTTTCCGATCCAGTCCCCTTTTCCACTCGTCGAGGTACAGCCTTTTGCCGAGCGCACGGTACACCCGCGCGGCGTAGAGCGTGTCGATCGCCTTGAGTGAATTATCTATCTGATCAATGAGCCAGAGCACATCGGTCATGAGCATCATCGTGCGCCTGCTCAACCGCCGGTAGCGGGCCGCGTTGAAGAGGGGAGCCCGCAATCCCTCGAGCTGCATTTCCCGCTGGATCGTGTCAAGCTCACCGTCGAGCCAGCGGTCGTAATAGCGCATGTCGAGGAGCTTGGTGTTGGCGTACTCGATGATGTTGATGTGGTCGCGGTGATCCTCCCTGTCGTAGAGGAAGGCGCGGTCCCAGTCAACCACCAGGACATCCTCAGGATAGTATGAGATGTTGTTCGAGAGGGCGTTCGCCGTTTCCTGTTCGCTCAGGCTGCGCTCCTCGGCCCTGAGGATCATTGCGATCTCAGGTCCGTGCATGTGGAGGAGTTGCTGGCCGGTGAGGGGTTCGTCGAGCTCGGTGACGTGAAATATCGCGTAGTCCTCCACGAGATTGCTGTCGATCGGCCTGTGGAGCGCGGGCGCCACGAATTTCTTTATCTTTTTCAGATAGCCGGTGGCGAGGTCGGGGAAAATATCGCTCTCCGAAAGCGCGGATGCCTTTGCGGCGAGCCCCCTGAAATCGCCTGAGAAGGGTATATTGAAGCACAGACTGACAACGCCGAAATCGAACACGCGCGCCTGAACGAGCGCCGTCTCCGGGAGGTTCTGGAGCTGGAACTTCTCCTCGCCGAGCTTGATGACGAGGGGATAGCTCTCAAAGCGCAGGTAGTGGCTTTTCGATCGGCGCAGGGAGAGGACCCCCTCCGTCTCCTGCTTCCGGAGTAGCTTCTCCAGCGTGTCAACCTTCACGGCATACGCGAGCTCGTAGCAGAAGAAGAGGAGGATGTTCCCCTTGATGGCATTTTCGCCGCTGGTTGCTGTCTGTGTCTGTTCCATAAGTGCCTCTACATAAAATTATACTATTATCGAGGGCATTGTGGGAAGGTCTTTCGACGCAGCACAATAATGGATCTCAGAAGGTGTGAAAAAATCGTATTTTCAGCGCGTGTACACTGATATGAGAAATTGTCATTGCGATCCCGCTTAGCGGGACTCGGCGTCCTCGCAATGACAACCTTAATACTGATTTTTTCACACCTTCTCAGTTATGGGGGATAGCCGCGGATGAACGCGGATAAACGCTGATCCGGCCTACGGTTTAAAGTTGGAGGCTAAAAGTTTAAAAAATCGTTCCGGTAACATTAATGTGAGGCCCTTTAATATGAGGCAGTTCTATTGACAAAGAGCATGTTTTCAGCGATAATTGTAATGATAATTGATTAGCGCTGCAGGCACGCGCCGGCAGGCAGGGAACATCTACCATATATGGAGGGGAATCGGAGAAAGCGCAGACGTCTTGATTAATGGGCGCGCGTTCATAATATCGTTGGTTTTTATCTGATGAAATTATCAACCCTTGTCAAACATGCAGCACTGATTGTCGTTCTTTCAAAAATAGGCTTTGCCATGCAGCCTCCTCCACCTCCTCTCGGCATGTCGCAATTGAGGGAGCTCATCCTCAAGGCGGATCTTGTCGTTGTCGGAGAAATAAGAGAGGTGAAAGAAACCGAAGGGCCTGTCAGCGCAGGGAAAGAAGTCAGGATGGACGCTGTCCTCAAAGTTGAAAAAATATTAAAAGGGCAGTACGCAGGCGGGGATCTTGTTATTGAGGAATCCTACACGAAACCCGGCTCGACAAGATATCAGTGCACCCCGGCCGCGGGCGAGGAGCGCGGGATGGTGATCGTGGGCGAGTCGGCGGGGCCGGCCCAGTACCACGGGGTGTATAAGAAGGGCTCCCGGATTATCGCGCTCCTTGCGCCGGTAAAGGGCGGCAGGGCATACCGGTCGTTGGGGTCGGGCACGTACAATGAGCACCTCTGTGAGTTCATCGTGGAAAATGGCGCCGTCAGGACAGTCAACTTCTCATTCGCGGGTGATGTCGAGCGATACGCCCGTTCGGAAAATGAGTTTGTAAACTTAGTCGCACAACTATCTGAAGGGAGGTAGCGATTATGAAAACGCGGAGTTTTGAGAGGGACTTTCGGTTCTTATTCTGCCTCGTCCTGGCGGGGGCCGTATTTGTTTCCGCGGTGCCGTCAAATAGCTCTGCTGATGAACAGCCGCCCCTCAATCAATACGGCGTCCGGTCATGGAGTCCGTATGTGGCAAAGCAAGTATGGCAAGACGGTAGGCTCCTGGAGATGGTTGTGGTCCCGCCGTGTCCCCCTCCAAAAAATTTCAGGGGAGAGGCAGTTAAACTTCCGGCGTCGGATATCGCACGAGGCGTCAATATTATACCCGACATGCCTGCCTTTAACTGGTGCTACGGATGTTCGGCGACATCCGCCGGCATGGCGATGGGGCATTTCGACAGGAACGGGTATCCGAACATGTATATGGGCCCGTCGAACGGAGGCGTCTGCCCATTAAATAACGAGGATTTTTGGGCAAATACAGCATACTCGCTTGTTACCTGCGGCAACTGCCCGCTGGTTGTGACGCATAATGGCATAGATGGCAGGACAATACGTGGGCACGTGGACGACTATTGGATAGATGAGAATATGCCCGGCCCCGACCCGTATGTCACCGGCGGTTGGGGGGAACACACCTGGGGTGAGTGTACCGGCGACTTCATGGGGACCAGTCAATGGAAGTACGCAAGCAAGGATGGATCGACGACGTTCTGGTATAGTTTAAATGGCGATCCGCTCGAAGATTATACCGGTTACCCTGCCGGCTCGTATGACGGATGTCATGGCCTGCGGCTTTTCGTGGAATCGCGCGGCTATAGCGTGACGACAAATTATTCGCAAAAGAGACAGGGTTGGACCGGCACTGACCCGGGCAAGGGATTCACTTTCGCCAATTTCCAGTCGGAAATTGATGCCGGCTATCCTGTCCTCATACAGCTCGAGGGACACACGATGCTGGGGTACGGATACGACACCTCGGGTTCGCTGGTATATATACACGATACGTGGGACCACGCCGACCATACCATGACGTGGGGCGGTTCATACGGCGGTATGGCGCACTCCGGAGTTACGGTCATCCGGATCAGCGGCGCGTCGCCGGTCCCGCCGACGCCCACGCCGGAACCGCCGCCCCCCACGCCGGAACCGCCCCCCCCATGCCCGATCAGAGCATATCCGGACCGGACGAGCTTCTCGAGCAGTAGCGACCTGATGTACATCTATGCCTACACTGATGCGATCTCCGCCTGCTACCCTTATGTCCGCATCGTGACGCCGTACTATGGGACGTTCTATCTTACCGCGCGCAAGAGAATGTATCGCTACCCTGTGACTTACTTGAGATCCCCGATCGTCATCAACTCGCCGATAAGCGGCCTGTACCTGACGGGCCTCTGGTGGAGGAACATCAAGCCGGGGACCTACTACCTCGAGAGCGGAGCCTGGGACGCCTGGACGGGCGCCGAGCTCGGTCCGGTCTATTCAACCGCGTTCACGCTGAATTAGCCTTTAGCCATTGCCGTTGCTTTGCAACATTGCTGTCAAATGCTGGATAATACATTTGGGTTTCGTAGTCCACGGCTTTAGCCGTGGGATGTATTGTGCGGAAATTTGAGGAAAATCGCAATTGCTGGCGTAGCTTGCGCTTTCCTTTTCTTTATGATATACTATAGTTAAGAAATAGAGTGGAAGGAGGTAGGAGTTATGAAGAGATGGGCTATATTTCTGCTTGTGTCGCTCATTATCGCGCCGGTGACGGTCATGGGCCAGTACTATCCGGGGAAAATCACGGAGTACACGATCGGGAGGCCGGCGGCACAGAAGTCAGTGAAGATGGCCACGAAGGCGCAGCTCAACGCCGTTGAACGGATGAGGAGCGAATCCAATGAGCCGCTTGATATCAAATATAATGAGAACAGCATGCCGTATCTCATTTCCGGCAAATTTACTGTCGGGGCGAAAGCCGGGGCGGGTGCAGAGGCAATGGCGAGAGATTTCCTCAACAAGAACAGGGACATATTCCGCATGCGTGACGCGGAGGGCGAGCTGAGAACACGGAGCAATGAAATAGACCAGTCCGGCCTGCTCACGATCAGGTTCGCTCAACAGCACAATGGAATCCCTGTGTACGGCGGCGATCTCGTCGCGAATTTTGACAAGGAGGGCAACCTCAACTCGGTGAACGGCAACTACCTGCCCGATATCTCGCTCGATACGGCGCCGGCCATCACCGCTGAGGAGGCGATCGGGATCGCGAAGGGCGCGCTGGGCCTCATTGATGATGATATACACAACACTATCGGCCCCGAGTTGATGATCTATCCAAGGGACGGCGCCTATCATCTCGCTTGGTGCCTCACCCTCGTGACGAAAAAGCCATTCGCGGAGTGGAAATGCTTTGTGGACGCGAAGGCGGGGACGATCATTGACAAATGGAACGATACGAAGTACCAGGATACCATGCTCACCGGGATCGGTGTCCTCGGCGAGACGCTGACGGTGCACGGCTACAGTCAGAACTGGACATACGCCTACTGGTTGGATTGGGCTCCGTGGCCATATACAATACCATTTTGGGATTTGTACGGCTATTCGATCAGCGGCTATGGCCTCGTGGATACCAGCAAAGCGATGTTCAATCCATCAACAAGCAAGGGTTATATCCAAACTGTAAGTGCAGTGGGTCAGGATGTAACCTCGGCCTATTTGCCTTCGCCAATGTGTGCGCATACAACAACCAATTATACGAGCTTGGCCTACAGGGACTATGCCCGTGGCGATTTTTCAGGCCATTATAATGCGGGTCTGGTGTATGACTACTGGCAGAGCCACTTCGGCAGGAACAGCATCAACAACGCCGGAATGAACATATTTGTCAATGTGAGCTGCATGTTCGGCAGTGATGCGACCAACGCGATGTGGTCAAAGGGGATCTCGTACTTTCCAGAGGGGGCCGTCTTTTTCGGCGTAGGCGATGATGTAACCGCCCGCTCGCAATCGGGATCTCTCACCTGTGTCACCCACGAGCTCACCCACGGCGTGACGAACTACACCTGCAATCTTGAATACAAGAACCAGTCCGGCGCCATCAACGAGGCGTTCTCTGACTCGTTTGCCTGCGCCCTCGAGAACCGGTGGCAGTACAACGCGGAGGGGTGCTGGCTCGCCTCGCCCGGCTACTGCCGCAACCTTGAGAACCCGCACCTCGGATACAATCCAGAGCCGTATTCATTCGGAGCAATGCCCGCGAACATGAGCGAATATATCACCACCGATCAGGACAACGGCGGCGTGCACATCAACATGTCCATCATCTCGCACACCTTCTACCTGATCTGCCAGGCGATCGGCCTGGACAAGGGCGAGAAGGTCTGGTACCGGACGCAGACCGCGTATTGCACCACGACGACCAATTTTAGCCAGCTACGCGATCTCGCCCTCCAGGCGTGCAGTGACCTCTACGGGATGGGCGACGACTATTACCTGGTGATGAACTCCTTCGCTGCGGTCGGGATCGGCTCGGGGGTCACCATCGTGAGCAAAGGGCAGCCCCTCGCCGTTACAGTGGCGGTGCCGCCCATAATCAGCAGCCCGTCAGGTTATAATGCCTATTCTATCGTGACCATGCCACAGGGGAAGGTCCTCACTGTCTGGAACAACTCATTCCAGCGGTTCCACGGGAGGATCGCGCAGGTTCGAGGGCTGCCGTACGGGTATTCCGGGTATGTGCTCAACACCCTTGTCCCGTCGGTCCCTCTGGGGAATTATCTCTTTGAAACCGCCCTCATTCCCGCCGCCGTCCCGCAGGTGAGGGGGAATGCCACTTACTATGGCTTGGTCACAGTCCGTGTGCGCTGAGTAATGGGAAGGTCTCGATACACGAGCGTCGTAGATGCCTTCTCCGCCCAGGATGATGCCGTGGGGAAGCTTTTCAAAAATGCCCGCCAATCCGACGCCACGCGATGAGGCGGGATATCAAGCAGCCCGCTTAAGCGTCGGGGGCGCGGTTGGAACGGGAGCAGCGGGGGTTGCCGTGGCGCTTTTTCCTGCGGGTTTTTCTGTTTTCTCCTCTTCCACGATCCGGATATCGCCAGGAACGGAAGGCTTTATCTGGAGCTTGCCTTCGTGGCTGCCGATTTCCCCCCTCACCTGAATCCGCGTCCCCTCTGCGAGCTTTTCTCTCTGAGGTATGCTCTCGTAGAGATCCTTCCAGATGAGGACGTCTATGGTGCCCGTGCTGTCTCTGAGCATGAGGGTTCTCCCCTTCTCATCCCTGAATACCTTGACCGCTCGTATCTCTCCGGTGAGCGTCGGTATCTTCTTCCCTACATCCTTCGGGCTGATGCTGTTGATCGGGGTGCCTTCATGAGCGGGGGCAGCCCCTTTCCCCGGACGACCGACGGTGATCAGAGGCCTGAGCCTCTCCATAATTTTTGCCCCTATCCCAGGCACTCTTCTCAGATCGTCAATTGAGGCGTAAGGCCTCCTGATCATGATATCGTGGGCCTTGATTTTGCCGATCCGCGGCAGCGTCTCGAGCTCGTCCTCTGAGGCGGTATTGATGTTGATCTTCTCTTCTTCTTTCAGCACTTTCTGAAAATCCCATTTCTTTTCGGGCGGCGGCGCTTCCTTCTCCGTCGTCACCTTATAGGTTTCACCGTCCGTGGAGATGGTGATCATTCCCTGATAATCCGTGCGGTATATCTTGGCGCCGGTGGCCTCCAGGCGCTGCATGGCCTCCTTGAACGGGAGTTTGAACTTGTTCTTCTCGCCCACGCTGATCACCACCACTTCAGGTTTCACCCGTTTGAGGAAGTCATCGTTCGAGGAGTTTGCGGAACCATGGTGCCCGGCCTTGAGCACGGTTGATTTCAACGCATCGCCATATTTTTTGACCATGGCTTTCTCTGACTCCGCCTCCGCGTCTCCGGTGAGGAGGAGCGATATCTTGCCATAGGTGAGCTTGAGCACGATGCTGGAGTTGTTGGGATCTTCATAGATGTGGTCAGGGGCGACCATCTCCGCGCGTACCCCCTCGCCGAGGTCAATGAGGTCTCCTCTCTTCGCGATGCGATATTTTACTTCCGGACGTTTTTTCACCGATTTCAAGAGGTCCTGGTAGAGATAGGTGGTGTGCGGTTGCCCCGGATCGAAAAATTCATTGATCTCAAGCGGGTATTCGCTGCCCGCCTTGGTGTTTTCAAGCAGGTAGACAAAGCCTCCAATATGATCGATGTCCGCGTGGGTCATGATCACCGCATCCAACTTCTTGATCCCTTTGGACTTGAGGAATGGGATGATGACCGTCTTCGCCTTATCTTTCTTCTTATATTGGTCTCCTCCCATGCCGCCATCGATGATCGCTACTTTCCCCGCGGGCGAGCTGATCACAGTGGAATCACCCTGGCCCACATCCAGGAAATAGACGGTGAGGGGGGATTTTTCTGCCTGGATACCCGAACAGACAACAGCGAGGAGCGCAAAGGAGAAGAGAAGCGTGAACCAGCGTGGTATCCTTTTCCTGAACGGAATCATGGAGCCCTCCTTTTTGAAATCCGCGCGTCGGGGGCCTCAACTTACGGTCGGGTCGCCGGAACGCTTACATGGGCGCAATCATAGCATATACCCATTACAGTGGTATGCTTTTTCCGCTTGCCCCGGTGATGCCCCTTGCTATAATTGCAGCAGGGGGAGTGAGGGGAATCCGAATGTCACTCATGGCGCGAGAGGGAGGTGGGCTATGGCTGTTGCTGCATATATCTTTGTCGAGGCGACGCAGGGGAAGGCGATAGAGATCTGCGAGGAGATAAACAAAATAAAAGGGGTGAAGTCGGCCCACGCCGTGACGGGGCCCTACGACATCATTGTGCTCGTCGAGGGGGATGATGTCAACGTGTTGGGAGAATTTATTGTCTCACGGATACAGAACGTTCCCGGTGTCCTGCGCACTATGACAAATATCATAGTGGAATAGGACGATGTTACCTGCCATGACAAAGCACACTCATCCACGACGAGCGTTGATGGCGCGCCTCGGCATGATCTCCATTGCGGTGGCGCTGATCGGTAGTCTCTGCGGGTGCGAACGGCTCAAGGAGGCTCTCGGGAACCTCGGCGATATGGTGCGCACGCGCCGCGAGAAAAAGACGCAACTCGCCGACCATGAGCGCGTGTTAAGAAAATTCGGAGAGCCCCGAGAGAGGCTCGGCGTGGGGAAGGCGGCGCACCGCGAGAACGGTATCAGCTACAACCGCAAGTGGAACTACTACTACTCCAGCAGGGCGGGCGAGAAACCTGCCATGCGCACGATCTATTTCATTGACGACAGGTTCGTGGGGTCAGTCCTGCACCAGCCTGATGGCTCTATCAGGAAGGAAAAGATCAGATTCCCCTACTGAATCCGACTGGCTCCCTCGATCTGGTCACACAGCTGTCAATCGCGTTATTCAATCATGCCCGAGGTGTTAAGGTCTTTCTCGCTTCTATTGATCTGGTCATTGCTCGGTAGAGGGAGATGTTCACCTCGGCCACCGGGGGGTGCGCCGGGAGCTCCCTGGTCAATCGGTTCACCATGAGGGATGGTAATCCCGGCGGGCGGCGGGGGGATGACGAGCGCGCCCTTGGGGATTTTTACCTTGATGTCTTTCTTTTTGCCGTCCGCCCCTGCAAAAATAAGCTTTATAGAATTCTTGGGGCTCGCGGGGAGCCTTAGAGCGAAGCTCCCGTCTGGCATCACCGAGCCGGTAGCGGTCATTTTGTTCTTTTTGTCCTGGGCCATGATTTGAATAGGTGCCATGCCGAAGACGCACCCCGGTGGCCCGGTGATGGTGACCGCGCCCTGCGGATCCACGGGGCTCACTGCAACCGCATCCTTATTCACTTTGACATCCATCCCTCCCGCATAGAGGGTCCCGGTGGTGACCGCAAGGGCGATGACGAGGTGGTGAATCTTCATGGCGTGAGGCCTCCTTTTGGGGTATATACTACGGTATGTGTGTGGCCCCGTCAACTGTCATCACGGTTCGATTAACTTAATTTCCACCACGGAGGCACGGAGAGCGCGGAGATCTGTAAAACAGTAACAACAGTTTCTCGTTTCTAGTGTGGTGTCTCAGAATTGCCTTGAATTAATTTGTCATTGCGATCCCGCAAAGAGGGGGAAGCAATCTCAACTCATTGTAATACAATAGATTGCTTTCCCGGCTCGCCGGGACTCCTCGCAATGACATGATTACGAAAGTTATCTTTGAGCTGGCACACTAGAAACGAGAAACTGTTGTTGCTGCTTTAGGCCGTGTCTCCGTGGTGAAATACAAATCGAGGATCTAAACGATGAACGAGATAAAGTCGAAAGCGCTCAACCGGATCGAACAGAGGATGCGGGGCGTGGATGAGCGCTCCTTGAGATACCGCCTCCTGAGGATCGCAAAGGATTTTAAAACCTCATGGATCGAACTCGGCCAGGCGCTCTATTCGGTCTGGAAGGAGAAGATGTACGCGCAATGGGGATACCTCACCTTTGACGCGTACACCGCAAAGGAAGTAGGCATCAGGAAGCAGACGGCGCTGAAGCTCCTGAAATCGTACTATTTTCTCGAGCGAGAGGCGGCGCCCTACCTTCGTCAGGAGTATATTGAATCAGCCGAGGCGGCCTCTGTACCGGGGTATGAATCCATTGACGTGCTCAGGAGGGCGAAGGGGGGGCTGGACGAGCGCGACTATGAGAAACTCAAGAAGGATGTCCTCGAAGGGGGCAAGGATGCGAGGGACGCGAGGAGAGATCTGACCTCCCTGCTGAAGAAGAGAGATGAGCTGGAGCCGGAAGAGGCGAGGAGGAAGAAGAAGATTGCCGCCTTGAAAAGGCTTTTGGGAATGCTGAAGGCCCTCCATCGGGATATTGAGATTCTGAAACTCCTCCCCGCGGGCGACCTCGCTGAAATACAGCGATTGGTGAAGAAGATCGAGAATGAACTGGCATGAGCACGGAGGATGAAACCATATGAAAGATTCGACCACGACGATCAGCACGATCAAGAAACAGATAGCGCGCTTTATCGAGGAGAGGGACTGGGAACAATTCCACTCACCCAAGAACCTGAGCATGTCAATCACCATTGAGGCCGCCGAGCTCATGGAGATATTCCAATGGATGGATGTCGATGAAGCGCGGTCCAGATCAACGCTTCCCGAAATGAAGCAGAAAATTGAAGAGGAAATTGCCGATATCTCTATCTATATTCTCAGTCTGTGTAATACGCTCAGGCTGGATCTGAGCGCGTGCATCGCCTCAAAAATCGAAAAGAATCGCAGAAAGTATCCGGCAGATCGCTGCAGGGGCAAATGGTAGGAAGACAGGCGCAATTCATATCATACCAATACGGAGCAGCCAGTTTGTCCACCGAGTTAATCTTCTCGCCGTGTAGTTGTTCTATCCTCCTCTCCTGATTTGCCGGCCAGGTATAAGCCTCCCCATTGCCGCTTCTCCAAGTGACTCTATTGCTCGTAGCCGACACTTGCGCGTCGGCTATTAACACACTGTGGGAATTTGGGAGAAGCGCACACGCTTTGCCTCAGCAAAATAATAGGTCAGAAGGTGTGAAAAAATCGTATTTTCAGCGCGTGTACACTGATATGAGAAATTGTCATTGCGATCCCGTTAAGCGGGAGAAGCAATCCGCGAAGCGTCGCGAGTCCCGAAAGCTTTCGGGACGTGGCGATCTCGCCTAGATCCCTCGCTGCGCTCGGGACGACCCCTTGGGTCGGATTGCCGCGTCCGCCTCGTCCCGCTTAGCGGGACTCGGCGTCCTCGCAATGACAACCTTAATGCTGATTTTTTCACACCTTCTAACCCATTGCTCATCAAAAATCAGTGATGACATAAAAACATACTTTGGCTGAAACATAAGAAAAATTTGAAAGAAATGATTTTTTTCATTGACAAAGTGGGGCTGGTAATATACATTTTGGTAGATAGTGGGGTGAAGTGGTGTATAGTGGTGGAAGCGGTCTTTTATACTAGGTGTCAAGACATATGTTCTACGGCCAATTCAGACACGCAGTAGATGGCAAGGGGAGACTGATCATCCCCGCTAAATTCAGGGATGCCCTGCGCGAAAATTACATTGATAAATTTTTTGTGACAATAGGTTTTGAGCACTGCCTTTTTGTTTTTACGCCAACCGACTGGAACCTTATTATCAACAAGCTCAAAGAGCAGCCATTCACGAAGGAGAAGGCGAGGGACTTCATGCGTCTGTTTCTCTCGGGCGCGTGCGAGGTGGAATGCGACCGTCAGGGGAGGATCATGCTGCCGCAGAGTTTGCTCAAGTGGGCGGGGATAAAGAAGGATGTCATGGTGATCGGCGTGCTGAACAGATTTGAAATATGGGACGAGGAGAGTTGGCGCACGTTTGAGCTGGAGCGGGGGAGCAATTACGAGGGGCTTGCGGAAGAGCTCATCGGAGTGGGTTTGTGAGGAGGGGAAATCCATGCACGAGTCGTCCGCGCAGGATGGAGTGGGGAAGCTCAAGTTCGAAAGTGATGAACCGATAATTCCCAGGAGAATTCAGAGGCCGCTCGCGGAGAGAATCCTGCTCAGGTATCCACGGATCGCGTCAGTGCTCGCGGCGGTCGGGGCGAAGAGCGTACCACACGGTGGCCAAAGGGAACAGGGCGCGCTCGCTACAATGATGGCGGCGAGCGGGAGCATCGATGTGGGCCGAAGGCAGCGGAAGAATTACCGATTTTATACACGGCCAATGTCCTGATGAACAATGGCCATACGCCCGTGATGCGTGGGGAGGCGCTCGAGTTCCTCAGGCTTCAACCGGGCATGCGCGTGGTAGATGCCACGGTAGGTTGCGGGGGTCACGCTGCGGCGATCGCGGAGCGCATAGGCCCTGGTGGAGTTCTGATCGGCTTGGATTGGGATGGCGAGGCGCTCGCGGTTGCCAGGGGGAAGCTGAAGCGGCCGGAGTGGGATGTGAGGCTCCATCGCCGGAACTTCAGCGAGCTGGAAAAGGTTCTTGGGGAAGAAGGGATTCATGAGGTTGAGGCGCTGCTCTTTGATCTAGGGATGTCGAGCCTGCAGTTGGAATCCGAGGGGCGCGGGTTCAGCTTTTCAGTACCCGCGCCGCTGGACATGCGGATGGACAGCCGGAGGACGGAGACGGTGAGGATGCTCCTCTCGCGGTGCGGTCCGCGCGAGTTGGAGCGGGTGCTCACGGAGTACGGGGAGGAAGGGCTCGCCCGCCCGATTGCGCGTGAGATTGCCAGGAGGGGATGCCCGGAGGGGACGGTCGAACTCGCCGAACTCGTCGCGCGTGTCTATGCGCGCGAGGGGAGGCGGAGCAGGATCAATCCTGCGACGAGGGTTTTTCAGGCCCTCCGGATCGCCGTGAACGATGAGCTCGGGAACCTCAGGCTCGCGATACCGCAGGCGATCAACGTCGCGCGGAGAGGGGCGCGGATCGTTGTGATCAGCTTCCACTCGCTTGAAGACAGGATCGTGAAGGAGGAGTTTGCGCAGGGGGCGCGGGGATGTGTGTGTCCTCCGGAGTTTCCGGTGTGCATCTGCGGGAGAACCCCGCGGCTGAAGATAATCACGAAGAAGCCGGTGCGGCCCTCTCCGGGGGAGGTTATAAATAATCCGCGCGCGCGAAGCGCGCGGCTGCGCGCGGCAGAGAAAATATAGTAAAAAATGGTAAAAGCAACATAAACAAAACAAGGGGGATAGGTCAGGGAATGGCAGGTACGTCTTTATAAGCGATCATTGAAAAGTGATCTGAGTTGCGCGTGGCAACTCGTCAATGATGCACCTCCAACCCTAGAGGCTCTGCATTCCCTGGCCTTGCCCCTCGGTGTACGGCGCGTCGACGGAGGGACGATGAAACGAGTTCTGATCGTGGATGACGAACCTATCGTGAGGAGGTTTATCAGCCTGTGCCTCCAGGGGCGCTACATCACCGAAGAGGCCGAGGACGGTGAGAAGGCGCTGTCGAAAGCGGTGCGCAGACAGTACGATTGCGTGATCACCGATGTGCAGATGCCGCGCATGGACGGCCTGAGCCTGCTCGAAGAAATCAAAAAGCGCGCGCCACGAACCGCGGTGATCGTGATGTCGGGAGCGGGCGAGGAGCACTCCTCGGCGGCGCTCCAGAATGGAGCGAGCTCATTTCTCTCGAAACCATTCCTGGTCGATACCCTGCACTCGGCGCTGCAGTGTGTGTAGCGTGGGAATCTATTAAGCTGACGAACAGGAGAACGCGGTGCCCAAGAGAAACAGGAAATGCGATGAGGGGCTCTCCATGGCTGCGCTGACGGGGAAGTGGGTCCTCCTGGCGGCGATGGCCGTCTCCCTGTCGCTCCTGTATGTGTGGCAGCACGTGCAGCTGGTGCGCACCGGGTACACGATAAAGAGAATCGAAAGAGAAGTCGCAGAGTGGCAGAAAACCAATGAGACGCTGAAGCTGGAGAACGAGCGGCTCAAGAATCCGCAGCGTATCGAACACGTGCTCGCCCAAAACAATCTGGGCCTCGTGTTCCCTCAGGCGAAGGATATTGTCCGGCTCCGCTATTACCGCCACGCGAATGAACGGGATAAGGAGAAATCGGGGAGCGAAGGGGGCACCGATACTCTTTTGAGTTACAGGAGCGGCGGGGGCGGAGCCGGACATGACAATATGTAAATGTGGCACGGGTGCCGCGCCCGGCGCGGCATGGGCCAACGCGCACGTGTATCGTGGCCTCCCATAATTCGTGCTCACGTGCTCAACGCCGCTCAGTGCGGCGGGTGTATAAAAGGCGAGTATAATGTTGACTGGCAAGAAGTACAGGCTTAAGTCGTTTTCTGTCTATTTATTTTTTCTCCTCTGCTTCTCCTGCCTCTACTACAGACTCTTCCTCCTCCAGATTGTCAACCACGAAGCACTCCTCAACAGGGGGCTCAGTCTCCACCGTCTCAATGTGAAGATAGATCCCCGCAGGGGGAATATCTACGATCGCGAGGGAAGGCCGCTGGCCATGAGCATGCGCGTGAAGTCGGCCTACGCCGAACCCGACAAATTCGCGTCGACGGAAGGGGCTGCGCGCTCCCTCGCGCGCTGCCTCTCCCTCCCGTACGAGCAGCTCCTGGAAAAATTGAACAAGAAGAAAAAATTCGTGTGGCTGGCCAGGAAGCTCGACCGCAATCTGGCGGACCGGATCGAGCGCCTGCAGATCGGGGGCGTCGGCTTCCGCGAAGAGGTGAAGAGGGTGTATCCCCAGGGGGGCCTCCTCAGCCATGTGCTCGGTTTTGTTGATATCGACAACCGCGGCCTGGAGGGGATCGAGCTCCAGGAGGACCAGTACCTGCGCGGGCAATCGGGTTGGATGGCTTCCCACAGAGACCGCAAGGGCCGTGAGATTATGACCCTCCGGAGCCAGGATATCCCTCCCCTTGACGGTTACGACCTCTCGCTCACCATGGATGCGGTCATCCAGTACATCGCGGAGAGCGAACTCGAAAAGGGATGCCGCCAGTTCAACGCGGCGGCGGGGTGCCTCATCGTGCTGAATCCGAAAACGGGAGCGGTGCTCGCGCTCGCCAACTGGCCCGCATACGACCCCAACTCCCCATCGGATTTCCCTGCGGAGTACCGGCGCAACCGGTGCATCACTGACGTGTATGAACCCGGGTCGACGTTCAAGGTCGTCACCGTGGCCGCTGCGCTGGACAGGGGATGCATCACGATGAGCGATGTCCTCTTCTGTGAGAATGGGGCCTTCCGCGTCGGCAGGCACACCCTGCACGATGTGCATCCCTATGGGAATCTCAGCACGGTGGAGGTGATCCGGAAGTCGAGCAATATCGGAGCCGTGAAGGTCGCGATGAGGCTCGGCGAGGAGGGGCTCTATCGCGGCATCCATCGGTTCGGATTCGGCTCCCCCACGGGCATAGGGTTGCCGGGCGAGGTGGGCGGTATGCTGCACCCGCTCAGCCGGTGGTCGGGCCTGTCCATCGCCGCCGTCCCCATGGGACAGGAGCTGGGCGTCACGCCGCTCCAGATGGCCATGGCGGTGGCGGCGCTCGCAAACGGGGGCGTCGCGATGAGACCGTACATTATTGAAACGGTGAAAGACAGTTCGGGCAGGGTCGTCAAGTCCTATTCGCCCGAGGTGAGGGGGAGGGTCGTGAGCGAGGCGACGGCGGCAGCCCTGGTGAGCGCCATGGAGGGCGTCCCGAGCCGCGAGGGAACGGCGCCCCGCGCGGCACTTGAGGAGTACACCGTGGCGGGAAAGACGGGCACGTCACAGAAGGTTGATCCGGATGGCCGCTACTCGCACTCCAGATTCGTGGGGTCGTTCGTGGGGTTCGCCCCGTCAAAAGATCCCGCGGCATTGATCCTGGTCGCCCTCGATGAGCCCAGACCCCTCTACTACGGCGGAACGGTGGCCGCGCCCGTATTCAGGGAGGTTGCGAAGAGGGTGTTGAAATATCTCGCGATCCCGCCGGAGAAGGGCGACGGGGGGGTCAAGGTGGTGTGGGACGCTCCGGCGGCGCGCCTCTCGAAGGGCGCCGCTCCTGAGTACGCCGATTGAGCCTACTCGTCGGGGTGGATTGTTTGAACTGAGGGGATGATGATTGGATAGCGCAATGAAACTGAATGAGCTTCTCCCCGAACTGGGGCCCTGCACGGTCACCGGCCGACGCGATATCGAGGTGACCGGCATCACCTTTGATTCGCGCATGGTGAGGCCTGGCTATCTCTTTGCCGCGCTCCCGGGGGGAAGAGCCGATGGACATGATTTTGTGACCGAGGCCATCGAGAGGGGAGCGGTTGCCATCCTGTCCCAGAGAGACGTTGCCACTTCAAACCGGGCAACCTCCCTCAGGGTCGAGGACAGCCGGTCTGCGCTCGCGCGGGTGGCAGACTGCTTCTACGGCAGCCCGTCGAAGGAGATCGAGATCATCGGTGTGACGGGGACCAATGGCAAGACGACCGTCTGCTACCTTCTCCGGGCGATGCTGAAGGAGGCGGGAAGAAGGCCCGCCCTCCTCGGGACAATCGAATACCTCATCGGCGGGCGTTCGATACCGGCTGCGCGCACCACGCCGGAGGCTCCATATCTCCAGGCGATGATACGAGACGCGGTGAGGGAGGGATGCGATTGCCTTGTCATGGAGGTTTCATCGCACGCCCTGGAGCAGCAGAGGGTGGGGGGCGTCGCTTTCGACGTCGCGGTGTTTACGAATCTCGGCAGTGACCACCTCGATTTTCACGGCAGCATTGAGGAGTACTTCAACGCGAAGGCGCCCCTCTTCACGACTCCGGGCCTGAAGCGGGCGGTGGTGAATAGCGATGATCCATGGGGGCGGAAGCTCGCTGCGGCGATCGCCGCTCCGATCCTCACGTACGGCATGGGTGAGCGCGCGATGGTGCGGGCGCTCTCCATCGAGTCGGGCCCGGGTGGCAGCCGGTTAGACATCGAGGCGGAGCACCAGCGGTTGAGCGTCACGCTCCCGCTGCTCGGCAGGCACAACGTGTACAACGCGCTCGCCGCAGTTGGCGCGGCCCTCTCGGTAGGCATCGCTCCCGAGGCGATTATCTCCGCCCTGTCGGGGGCGAAACCCGCGCGGGGAAGACTGGAGGAGGTACCATGCGCGAGGCCGTACAGGGTATTCATCGATTACGCGCATACCGAGGAAGCGCTCGAGAGCGCCCTCCTCGCCGTGCGCGAGGGGGCCCGCGGGAGGATCATCCTTGTGTTCGGCTGCGGCGGCGACAGGGACAAGAGCAAGAGGCTCCCCATGGGACGCACGGCGGCCCGATTGGCCGACCTGTCGATAGTGACCACGGACAACCCGCGCCGGGAGAACCCATTGGAAATCATTGCGGAGATCTCGAGGGGGTTCAGCGGGACCGGGAAACGCTGCGTCCAAATTCCGGACAGGCGCGAGGCCATAGCCGCGGCGCTCGCTGAGTCCCGGGAGGGCGATATTGTCGTGGTGGCGGGGAAGGGGCATGAACGCACGCAGGAGTTCGAGAGCACGGTGGTGCCTTTCAGCGATTGGGATGTGATCACGGAATTGGCTGGGCAGGGATGATCTGGGATCTGTGTTCATCTGTGTGTATCTGTGGTAAACGTTGAACGATGTAATTAATCCCTTACGTTTCAAGGGGCACTGCGGGACACGGGGGACGGCTCGCGGGCAGGGGAATGGAACCGATCGGTATTGACGAAGCGCTGGAGGCAACTTCCGGCGAGCTTGTTGCGGGGGACAGGAGAGGCAGTATCCGTTCCATAGCCACCGATACCAGAAAGCTGAAGCGCGGTGATTTCTTCGTGCCGCTTAAAGGGAAAATTTTCGACGGTCACGATTATCTGGATGAGGCGCTGGAACGAGGCTGCGCCGGCAGCATGTTCGCTCGCGCGGTATCTGATGCCGACGTGAAGAGGTGGTCGACGAGGGGCGCGGTGCTCATCAGGGTGCGCGACACCCTCGCGGGGCTGCAGGCGCTCGCGAAGCGCTATCGGGAACGGTTTCGGATACCGCTCATTGCCATCACGGGGAGCAACGGGAAAACGACGACGAAGGAGATGGTGGTCGCGATTTCTTCCGGCCGTTTCTCGGTGCTCGGCAGCGAGGGAACGTTCAATAACGACGTGGGCGTTCCGCTCACGCTCCTGCGGCTCGAGCGGAACCACTCGCTCGCGGTGCTGGAGATAGGGATGAACGCCCGCGGGGAGATCGGCAGGCTCGCCGGGCTCGCGGGGCCCGGCATCGGCGTGATCACGAATGTGGGCCCTGCCCACCTCCAGTTTCTCGGGACGATTGAGGAGGTTGCGGCATCAAAGGCAGAACTCCTCGATGCGATGCCGGCGGGGGGTGGTGGTGTCGCGGTGCTCAATTGCGATGATCAGTATGTTTCACGAATGGGGGAAGGGTTGGGTTTCAAGGTGAAGACATTCGGCGTGGGTCCGGGGGCCGATGTCCGAGGAGAGTCCATGAGGGCTGAGCGAGGGAGGGTGCGCTTTTCGATGAGGTTCATGCAGGCGGGCCGCGCGGTGGCGGTCACCATCCCTGTCGCCGGGGTTCATAACGTCTATAACGCCCTCGCCGCCGCGGCTGCGTGCGAGGAGCTGGGGATAAAACCTGAGGAGATTGCCGAGCGCCTGGGCACCGTGCGCCTGCCGCCGATGCGCATGGAGATGTTAGACAGGGATGGGATCACCGTGATCAACGACGCCTACAACGCAAACCCCGCCTCGATGTGCGCGGCGCTGGAGACGCTCAGGGGAATGGCGGTGAGCGGCAAGAGGATCCTGGTGATGGGCGACATGCTCGAACTGGGCGCGGCGGCGGAAGCGGCCCACCGGGAGATCGGACGCCTCGCCGCGGAACGCGGCGTGGATCTGCTGATTGCGGTGGGCGAGCAGAGCGCCCTCGCGGCGGAAGCCGCCAGACAGGCCGGCATGCCCGCGGGCAACGCGGTCTCATGCCCGTGCGTGCGGGAGGCGGCGTCGGTGCTCGGGGAGCGCGCCGGAGAGGGTGACTGCGTGTTGCTGAAGGCGTCGCGGCGTATCGGACTGGAGAAGATACTCGACGAATGGGGTTTTTACAAAGGAGGTTAAACAACGATGAAGAGGGGGCGATGCTGTACTACCTGCTGTACCCGCTGAGGGAATATTTCTTCGGATTCAACGTGTTCAGGTATATCACGTTCCGCGCGGCCGCCGCAGCGGTGACCGCCATGATCCTGAGCATCGCCCTCGGCCCCTGGGTGATCCGGAAGATGCACGAACTTGAGCTGGGCCAGCGCGTGCGGCGCGACTGGTTCCCCCTCTACAGCCAGCACAAGAGCAAGGAGGGGACCCCGACGATGGGGGGGGTGCTCATCATTCTCGCGGTACTCGTCTCCTCCCTCCTGTGGGCGGATGTCCTTAACCGCTTCGTGCTACTGGTTCTGTTCGCTCTTGTCTGGCTCGGCACCCTCGGCTTTATAGACGACTATCTGAAGGTGAGGAGGAAAGACGTCCACGGGATGAGGGCGAAGGTGAAATTCACGGGGCAAGTTATCCTCGGTCTGTTCATCGGCGCCTATCTGCTCGCCCATCCTGCGACCGCGCGGTACGCCGGCGAGGTGAGTGTCCCCTTCTACAAGCACCCGCTCGCCGCCAATCTCGGCCTCTTCTACATTATGTTCGCCGTCCTTGTGATCGTGGGGAGCTCGAACGCCGTGAATCTCACGGACGGGCTTGACGGGCTGGCGATCGGATGCGTCGTCATCGCTGCGCTTGTGTACTCGGTGCTGAGCTACGTGAGCGGCCATGCGGTGTTCGCGCGCTACCTGGGGGTCCGCTACATCCCGCACAGCGGGGAGCTCGCGGTGTGCTGCGCGTCCATCGCGGGAGCGGGCCTTGGCTTCCTCTGGTATAACGCGCACCCCGCTGACATATTCATGGGCGACACCGGTTCGCTTGCGCTCGGGGGGGCCGTGGGGCTGGTGGCGATTCTCATCAAAAAGGAGATCGCGCTATTGCTGGTGGGTGGGATATTTGTCATGGAGGCGCTCTCCGTGATCATGCAGGTGGCCTCCTTCAAGCTCACGGGCCGGAGGATATTTCTGATGGCGCCCCTGCACCACCACTTCGAGATGAAGGGCTGGTCGGAGACAAAGGTGACGGTGAGGTTCTGGATCATCGCGCTCATATTCGCGCTGGTCGGCCTGGGCGCGCTGAAATTACAGTAGTTCGTACGTCGTCGTTCGTACTTCGTTCGCGATGTGCGAAAGACGAGATACGAGAGACGAACGACGAAGGACCAGTGGTGGGGATGGACGTGAGACGAACGACGAACGACGAACGACGGACACAGGCGTGCGGGGCAAGAAGGTGCTGGTGCTCGGCATCGGGGCGAGCGGAACGGCTGCCGCGAAACTCCTTGTGCGCGAGGGGGCGGTCGTGAGCTGCAGTGACCTCAGCGAAGCAGATGACGCCAGGCGGCGCGCCTCCCGGCTCGAGGCCGTGGGATGCCGAATTGAGCTCGGCCGCCACACGGAGCGCTTCGCGCGCGGGGCTGAGATGGTTGTCATCAGCCCGGGGATTGACCCGTCTCTCCCGTTCGTGAGGGAGATGGCCCTCCGCGGCGTCCCGGTGCTGTCGGAGATCGAACTCGCGTATCGCTTTTGCTCCCGTCCGATCGTGGCCGTAACCGGAACGAACGGGAAGACCACGACCGTGGCATTGATGGAGCGCGTGCTGGTGAGAGCAGGCCGCGACGCCGTTGCCTGCGGGAACATCGGGAGGCCTTTCTCCGACGTGGTCGGAGAGGGCCGCGAGCCGGAGATTGTAGTGCTCGAGGTGAGCTCCTTCCAGCTCGATGGGGTAAGTCGCTTCAAGCCTTGGATTGCGGTGGTGCTCAACGTGGCGGATGATCACCTCGACCGCTATCGGGGGATTGAGGACTACAGGAAAGCCAAGGCGATGATCTTTCGGAATCAGGATGGCGGCGACTGGGCGATCGTGAACGCCCGGGAGCGGGCTGGCTTGGAGCGGTTGGGCGCGCTCAGGAATCAGCCGGTCCTTGAGTTCAGCGCCGAGGGTGACGTGGACGGGGGGGCGTGCGTGCGGGAAGGATCGCTCGTGGTCAAATGGCGGGGGGAGATTGAGACGGTGTGCCCTCGCGATGAGGTGCGGCTCACGGGTGGCCACAATGTCGAGAATGCGCTCGCGGTAGCCGCCGCGGCGACGGTCTGCGGTGTGGGACCTGAAGCGGTGGGAGAGGTGCTGAGGAGTTTCAGCGGCCTCCCGCACCGGATGGAACCGGTCGGGACGTGGAACGGCGTGAGGTTTATCAATGATTCAAAAGCGACCAACCCGGACGCGGTGATCCGCGCACTCCAGGCCGTGGCCGGGCCTGTGATCCTCATCGCCGGGGGGAGGGACAAGGGGTTTGACTATTCAGTCCTCAGGGGGGAGATCTCGAAGAGGGTTAAGGTCATCGTACTGATCGGCGAAGCCCGGGGGAAAATGAGGCGTAACCTCGATGGTGCGGCCGAAACGTGTGGTGCGGAGAGCATGCCCGAGGCGGTGCGGGCAGCGGCGGAGCGCGCGGCGCCCGGCGACACCATCCTTCTTTCGCCCGCCTGCTCCAGTTATGACATGTACAAAAGTTTCGAGGAGAGGGGTGAGGAGTTTAAAAAAAGCGTTGTGAAGCTAATGACAGATGACAAAGCACAAATGACAAAACCTAATGGTGGCAAAAGGAAAAATCAAATAATGGGAGTCGGCTGAGTTTTGTCATTTGGATTTTGTCATTTGTCATTCAACCAAGGAGGTTGTTATGAGCGGGCGTAATTTAGTGATTGTGGTAGTGGGCGCGCATGTCAGCGTGCTGATCCTGGCCGTGCTCTTCGGGGGGTGCGTCAAGGGGAAAAAGGTTCCCAAGCTCACCACCGCAGCTCCCGTGCAGGAGATCCGCGCGCCGGAGGCCATGCCGGAATCGATCGTCGAGCCCAAGGGGATGGTCGAAGAAACTGACCTGCTGGTAGCACGTGAACCCGAGGCGATCTCTCCGAAGGCAGAAACAGCGCTCCCATCGGCTCCGCAGGCGGGGGCCGGCCTGGGGAAAGAGAAGGGTGCGGCCACTGCTGAGCAGAAGGAAACGATCATAGCGGGCGCCGCCGCGCAAAAGGAGGAGGCGGTAACAGCCGCCGCTGAACAGAAAGAGGTGAAAATAGCGGCTGCGGTCGAGCGGAAGGAGAAGGAACTCTTGGCCGCGGGTGAACCGAAGGAGAAAGGGCCAATCGTGCCTGAGGTCAAACGGCCTGCCGCCGCGGCGATACCGGCGCCGGCGGCAGGGGTTCAGAAGGATGCGGGAGGGACACATAAGGTTGCACCCGGCGAGAGTCTCTGGAAATTGAGCCAGCGGTACGGCGTTTCTGTGGCAGACCTCGCGGGGGCGAACAACCTGAAGGCGGATTCGGCCATACGCGTCGGTCAGGTGCTCATGATTCCCGGCCCGGTGGCGTTACCTGAGCCGAAAGCCCAGGAGAAGGCGCCGGCGGGAAAGGCGTCCGCCGCGGCACTGAGGCCGAGAGCCGGGGAGAAGGCGCCGGCGGGAAAGACGCCCGCCGCGGCACTGAGGCCGAGAGCCGGGGAGAAGGCGCCGGCGGAAAAAACGGGAGTGTCCGGCGTCTTTAAAAAGCACGTCATTCAGAAGGGTGAAACGCTTTCATCTATCGCGAAGCGGTACAGGGTGCCATTGAAGAGGCTGGTTGAGGTCAACAGGATCGAAGATCCCGGCAAGGTCAGGGCGGGCCAGTCGCTTGTGATACCGCAGTGACGAGCGCGTGATGCGGACTGCGTGTCCGAGGGGGAAGGGGTGAGTGGGGTGCAACAGCGGACGCTCCTGTTTGTGACGGTGGTACTGCTCCTCAGCATAGGGGTGGTGATGATCTATTCCACGAGCGCCTTCTTCGCTCAGGATACGTTCAACGACAGCTATTATTTTCTCAAGCGGCAGGCGCTCTGGATCGGGCTCGGCCTGGCGGCGTTCGCGTGCGCGGTCAATATCGACTACCACGACCTGCGCACATACAGTCTCGCGTTCCTCTTCACAAGCATCGCGCTCCTCGCCCTGGTGTTCATGCCGGGGATAGGCAGGACGGTCGGGGGCGCGAGCAGGTGGATCCGGCTTGGCTATTTCAATTTTCAGCCTTCCGAGATGGCCAAGTTCACGCTCATCCTCTACATGGCCGATGTGATGGCGAGGAAGCAGCGGCAGATCGAACAATTCCGGAAGGGGCTCGCGCTACCGCTCGTCCTCTCCTTCCTGATACTCGGCCTTGTCATCATGCAACCCGATCTGGGGACGACGGTCCTCATGGCCCTGATCGTGGTCATCATGCTGTTCGTGGCGGGTGTGCGCCTCCGCCTCCTGCTGCCGCTCGCCCTCGCCGCGCTGCCGGCGATCTATGCCCTTGTGCTCGGCTCGGATTACCGCAGGAAGCGCATCATCGCGTTTCTCAATCCCTGGGCTGATCCCGAAGGGACGGGGTTTCAGATCATTCAGTCCTTCATCGCCCTTGGTTCCGGCGGCCTCGCCGGCATGGGGCTCGCGCAGAGCCGGCAGAAGTTCTACTACCTGCCCGCGGCGCATACGGATTTCATATTCTCAATCATAGGCGAAGAGCTGGGGCTCATCGGCACGGGAGTGATCGTCACTCTTTTTCTCATCCTGCTCATTCTGGGAATGATGATATGCCGGAAGGCCCCCGATTTCTACGGGCATCTCCTCGCGCTCGGCATCGTTTCGGTGATCAGCCTCCAGGCGATCATCAACATCGCCGTGGTGACGGGGACGCTGCCGACGAAGGGGCTGCCGCTCCCCTTCATCAGCTTCGGCGGTTCCAGCATGATTGTCAACCTGTTTGCGGTCGGCGTGCTGATGAATATCGGAAAGCATATGGGAGTGGACATGGCGACTCACTACCTGGAGGCGCATTCCGACAGGACGTTCAGAATATGAGGATCGCGTTCGCCGCGGGGGGGACCGCGGGGCATCTGTACCCGGCGCTCTGCACTGCGGATGAGCTGCGCAGGCGCGATCGGTTGTTTGAGGCGCTGTTCCTGGTTTCGCGGCGGGGGAGGGAGCGGGAGATTCTTGAGCAGTACGGTTTCCCGTGTGAGGAGGTCTCCGCGAGTGGCTTCGGGGGAGCGCTCTCCCTGAGGATTGTTCCTGTGGTGGCAACGATGCTGAGTTCATACAGGACGTCGCGCGCGCTGATGAGAGGAAGGGGAACGCAGGCGCTCATCGGCTACGGTGCGTACGTGTCCGTTCCACCCGCGCTCGCGGCGCGGGCGCTCGGGCTGAAGGTGATCATCCACGAACAGAACGCGGTGATGGGACGGGCGAACCGAGTGCTGGCGCGGCTCGCGGACAGAGTGGCACTGGGGCTGCCGCTCTCCGATGAACACCAGTGGGCGGAGAGGGGGTACCTGCTCACGGGTATCCCCCTGCGGCCGGAGATGCTCCAGGGGGTGACGAGAGAGGAGGCGCGGGGGTATCTCGGCGTGGATCCCGGCGCGTTCACTGTCCTCGTGATGGGAGGGAGCCAGGGGGCTCGGGCGATCAACAGGATGGTGGCGGAGGGGAGCGGCCTCCTCGCGAGGGGCGGAGACCTCCAGGTTGTCCACCTGAGCGGGAGAGGAGACTATGACTCGGTGGTCAGGGCGTACGCGCGCGTCGGCCTCAGGGCGGTGGTTGTCCCCTACCTGAGAGAGATGGAGTGGGCGTATGCGGCAGCGGATCTCGCAGTCTGCCGCGCGGGCGCGATGACACTGGCGGAGCTCGCCCAGTCGGGGCTTCCCTCGGTGTTGATCCCGTACCCGCGCGCGGTGGGGGATCATCAGGCGGCGAACGGGCGCCTCTTCGAAAGAATCGGGGCGGCGCTCCTCCGGGACGAGTCAGGGCTGAGCGCAGAGGGGCTCGCGGCAATCATACTGTCACTGAAGAGAGACGCGGCGGCCATGAAAAAGATGTCGGCGGCGGCCAGATCGCTGGCCTCGCCTCGCGCGGCTCAGAGGCTCGCGGATCTGATAGAGGAGACCGTGTGCAATCCGTGAGCCGCCGCTCGTGGCCCGTCTCCCGCTCTGCGAGCAACTAACTGCCGCGGAACATCAATAAAATTGGCACCTGATTAACCTGATTAGTCGGATGAGTAAGAGTTCAGGGCTAATCGGAGAAATCAGGTGCAGAAAGTAAGTCGCGAAGCTAACCGCGCAAGAGGAACGAATCACCGGCTCATCGGTAATATTACTCATGATCGAGGAAAGGATCAAGGCAGAGTTGATGAAGATCGCCGGCCCCAGGGTGAGATTCAACGAGCCGCTCTCTCGACACACGTGGATGGGGATCGGAGGCCCTGCAGATGCCGTTATGGAAGTCGCAGATGATCGTGAGCTCAGAAAGCTGTTGCGTGTATGCCGGAGTGAAGCGATGCCGTTGCTGTTGCTGGGCGGGGGCGCGAACCTCATCGTGAGGGACGGCGGATGGCGTGGCGTGGTGGTGAGGCTTTGCGGGGATCATTTTACCCGAATTGAATTCCGCGGGGAGCGTGTGCGCGCGGGCGGGGGGGCGTCCCTTGCCGCGCTCATTGACGAAACGGTCAGCCGCTCGCTGAGCGGGCTCGAGTGTCTTGCGGGGATTCCCGGGACGGTGGGTGGAGCCGTGAGAATGAATGCGGGTGCTCACGGCGTTACGTTCGGCGAGCTGGTGGATGCGGCGAGCGTGATGGATCGGCGCGGCCGCACCAGGCGCGTCGAGCGGAGCGCGATGGGATTCTCGTACAGGGGGTGCGCGGCGGCGAGGGATGGGGTCGTGCTGAGCGTGGAGCTGACGCTGAGGGAGGGGGAGCGGCCTGAGATTGAGGAGCGGTTCTCACGATACCGGGGGGCGCGCGCGTCCGTGCTGCCGGCGGAGCCGAGCGCGGGCTGCGTTTTTAAAAATCCCCCGGCGGGGTGTTCCGCGGGCGAATTGATCGACCAGCTCGGCCTCAAGGGAGCGCGGTCGGGAGGGGCGTCCGTGAGCGAGCGGCACGCGAACGTAATCGTGAACAGCGGGGGCGCCACCGCCCGGGATGTGCTCGCGCTCATGGAGCTCATCAGGGGGAAAGCGCGCGAGGAACGGGGCATTGATCTGGAGCCCGAGGTGATTGTGGTCGGGGAAGACGGCACGGCATAGTATGCTGGCCTAGACGTTCAATAAAACAGCACCTGATTAGCCTGATTACGCTGACAGGTGGAAATTCATGTGGAGTCAGAGCAAACTTGTCCTGAGCACTTCGGCTAGGCTCAGTATAAACTCAGTCGAAGGATCAGGTGCGAGAGTTGATCACATAATGGTGCGACGATGTGGAAACGGAACGCGCGGCTGAAGAGGAAGCGCCGCACAATTATTTTTAATGTGGATGTCGCCCGGCGCCGCAGGCCCGGGGCATCCCCGAGGCGGGGAGCGGGGAGCGGCGGCCGGGCGAGAGTGAAACTCGCGCTCATGGGCGCGGGGGTGCTCGCCGTGTGTGTGTGCGCGGCGGCACTCCTCAACGGGCGGTTTCTGAAGCCGTCGGGCTTTACCGTCAGGTGGATAGAGGTGAGCAACGAGGAACTCCTCTCCAGGGAACGCATCAGGACGCTCGCGGGCATAAAAGTTGGAGACAACCTGTTCTCCGCGGATCTCCAGAAGATCCGCGCGCGCATCTGCGCGCATCCTGATATCAGGGACGCGATCGTGAGCCGCAGGCTGCCCGGAGGGATCCTGATACGGGTGCATGAGCGATTCCCTGTCGCGGCAATTTTCTGCCCTTCGCTGAGCCCCCCTCGGCAATTCCCTGGACAAGCAGGGCTTCGCCCCTCGGCAGGCTCCCCCCGGCCGAGCCCCGGACAAGCGGGGTTTGCCGCGGGGATTTTGGGGGGGGAGGGCATGCGCCGTTGTGTGGTGGATGCGGAAGGGGTTGTCCTTTCCGCGAGGAAGGAGAGGAATAGTAAATCACTGCCCGTGCTCATCGGCCTGAAGCTGGCCGGGGTACGCCCGGGCGACAGGCTCTGTTCCGCAACGGCGAAGCGTGCGCTCGGAATCGTGGAACAGTGCCGGGAATCGGAGCTGTGCCGTCAGTTGGAGCTGGTGAGCGTGGATGTGAGTGACCCTGATAACTATGTGATGAGGTCAAACGTCGTTCAGGAGATCCGTCTCGGCAACGAGAATCTGGGGGAGCGGCTCCGGCTCCTCTCGTTTATCCTGAAGCAACGCACGTATCGCGGGCTGGATGGCCCCGCGAGCTACATTGATCTGCGGTGGAAGGACGTGGCCGAACTGCCGCTCTCAAAGGAAATTATCGCCAGGAAGTAGCTGCCTGAGCGTCACGCCGACCTGCAGGTAGTGTCAAAAGTTCTATGAAAGAGCTGAATGCAACCACAGATTGCACAGATAGTTGTGAAGATTTTGGGGGGGGAAGCAGTCTGCGCCAATCTGTGGTGAATAAATCTGTGGTAAATGGAGAAAGAAAAGAATTTCCATACAGCGGCTTAATTATACGGATGTTACCACAGATGAATCACCACTGATTTACTCAGAAAAGGCATAAATAATCAGAGAAATCTGTGGTTGCTTTACAATATCTTTTGACATTACCGACCTGCATAAGAGGAGAAAATATGAACAATGGTTCGAGTTTGATCATAGGTCTGGACGTCGGGACCACCAAAATCTGCACGGTCGTCGCGGAGATCGACAAGACGACCAGGTCCGTGCGCGTCATAGGCCTGGGGCACGCACCCTCTCGCGGCCTGCGAAAGGGAGTGGTGGTTGACATGGACGGCGCGGTGGAGTCCATCGTCAAATCCATCGAGGATGCGGAGAAGATGGCGAATGTCGAGATACACTCCGTGTTCGCCGGGATTACGGGAGGGCACATCAGGAGTTTCAATAGCCGTGGCGTCGCCGCGATCGGTGAGCGGGGTGAAATCACGGAGAAGGACGTCGAGCGCGCAATCACCGCCGCGCGGGCCGTCTCGCTTCCCGCTGACCGGGAGATTCTGCACACGATCCCCCGGGAATTTACAATAGACGGGCAGAGCGGCATCAAGGAACCCAGGGGGATGTCGGGGGTTCGACTGGAGGCTGAGGCGCACATCATCACGGGGGCGATCACCGCGACGCAGAATATTATCAAAAGCATCAACCGCGCCGGATTCGAGGTGGAGGACATCGTGCTGGAGTCGCTCGCATCCAGCATCTCGGTGCTGAGCGAGGATGAGAAAAATTCCGGCGCGCTCCTCGTTGATATCGGCGGCGGGACGACTGACTTCGTGGTGTTTTATCGGGGCAGCATCAACCAGTCACATGTGCTCGCGGTGGGGGGGGATCATGTGACGAATGATGTCTCGATCGCCCTGAGAGTGCCGATCACCCTCGCCGAGGAAATCAAAAAGGCGCACGGGAGCGCGCTGGAAGATCGCGTTGATCCCGAGGAAGAGATAGAAATACCCACGGGCGCCGACAGGCTCCCTTCGCGCTACAGCAAAAGAGAGCTCGCGAGGGTCATCGAGCTGCGGATGGGAGAGATCCTCTCTCTGGTGAGGAGGCATGTGGACCGTTCCGGCGTACGGAGGCTCCTGGGGTCGGGAGTGGTGCTCACGGGAGGCGCGTGCCTCCTGGATGGAACAGTCGAGTTGGCCGAAAAGATATTCAACCTTTCGGTGCGCCTGGGCACGCCCACGGGGATCTCCGGTATCGCGGAGGCGCTCGATAGCCCTCTGTACGCGACCGGCGCGGGCCTCGCCCAGTATGGGTACCGCAGCAGGATGGAGGGAAAAATCTCCAGGTTCAAAGTCAGGAGCAGCTTCGCGAGGGTTGTGAACCGCGCGCGCGAGTGGCTCGCGAGTAGATTTTAATGCATCACCACAGATAAACACAACAGCCGATAGTGTAAGGTTGAAAGTTGAAAGAAAAGTAATGCCTCAATTATGAGGGGGTTTGTCACTCCTGCGAACGCCTGCCTATGCCGAAGCGGCTTCGCGCAGGCAGGCAGGAGTACAGCTTTAAAAAGTTTTAACGCTGGATTCCTCCCGCTTAGCGGGACGGGAATGACGATTATATGGTTATCCCCCGCTAACTGAGGGTTTGCAAAGAAAATAGGTAACTGCTCAGGAGCCAGAATTCAGGGTTAATGCACTTACTCGAAGAGGTCAGTAAGCTCCTGGAAGCTTATGCGCGATCCATTCTGGATTCTGGCTCCTGGCTTCTGACTACCTGAGTAGTTACGAAAATAGTTAAAAATAGCCCAGTATACCAACGCAATGGGGGGAGAACATGATTACCGAGAACACCGAGGCAATCAGGCCGGTGCGCATCAGGGTGCTCGGCATCGGCGGGGCAGGGTCGAACGCCCTTGATCAGATGCTGAGAAGCAACATAGAAAATATCGACTATATCGCCATCAACACCGACAGGCAGGCGCTCGCGCGCTCGAGTGTCGCGCGTAAAATGCGTATCGGAGAGAGAATTACACACGGCCTCGGAGCGGGCGGAAATCCCGATGTCGGCCGGCAGGCGGCAATGGATTCACTCGCGGAGATCGAGGAATCGGTGGCGGATTGCGACATCCTTTTCATCGTCGCGGGATTCGGAGGGGGCACGGGAACGGGGGTCGCTCCCGTGGTGGCGCAGGCTGCGCGGGAGAAGAATATCCTCACGGTGTGTATCGCCACCACGCCGTTCGATTTCGAAGGGCAGAAGCGGAAATCGCAGGCGCTCGAAGGGGTGCGAAGGGTTGACGATCATGCCGACACGATCATCACTGTCGCCAACGATAAGCTCTTCCAGATCGCCGATATGAACCTCTCACTGGCTGAAGCGTTCGCGTTTACCAATGACATTCTGTCCGAGGGCGTGCAGTGCATCGCGAGGCTGATCAACAAGACCGGATTGATCAATCTTGATTTCGCCGATGTGCGCACGATCATGGCGAACGGCGGGAGGGCGGCGCTCGGTTTCTCGGCCAGCTCGGGTCAGGGCAGCGCCGTGGAGGCGGCCCGCAGGGCGCTCGAAAACCCGCTCTTTGATCTCGAGGCGCTCCCGCGCGCGCGCGGGATTCTAATCAGCATAATGGGAGGAGACGATCTCGGCCTGAGAGAGGTCAAGGAAGCCGCGGAGAAGATCAGCGAGCTCGGGAACAGGAACGCGCATGTGATCTTCGGGGCCGTTGTGGACGCGGAATTCCGCGGGCGGCGGCTCGTGACGGTTCTGGCCACCAGTCTCGATGGCGAGCGGGCGAAGGCTGAAGAGGCCCAGTCGGCAGTGAGCGGGGCGCAGGCGCATGAACCAGTCCCCCAGCAGACGCTCATTGACCTGGATTTCAACAGCTATGAGCATTTCGAGGACACGGAGCCGACGATTGTCGAAGGGGAGAACCTTGATGTCCCGACCTTCCTGCGTAAGCGGGTGCAGGTTACTACAGGGGTAAGGGATTGGGGATAAGGGAATAGGTGAGAGGTGATATGTTTTGCTTATCCCTTCTCCCTTATCTCTTCTCTCTGTAGTTAAGGGCGGTTACCGGCTAGTCTAGATCACGATACTCGCCTTCTAGACGGCATACCGCCCTTATTTTTTATTCCCCTCGAGATCTAATGTCGGTTCTTACGATGGAAGAAATGGTACTCCGGCGTCGTTTCGCGGAAGTCGAAGCGATTCTGTGTGAGTGATATTGTATATTTGTAAAGGTTTGACGCCCAAGCCCCGTTCAGCCACTATGCGCCCGCCCGCACAGCGGCGATTCTCGGCAATGCTCCAGTACCGATGTTCCTTCCCGTCTTTGAACCGCCGATGACACTTCAGGTACATGATGGCAATAGACTACCGCAGCCATTCCATACTTGACAAGGGGTAGGTCTGTACTACACGCACTTTTGAAAATCCGCCTGTTGCAGTGCAGACAGTTGCGCGATTCCTACCCCTGAAAATAGCGGATTTTCAGGTCCCGTTGCGAAAGTCTGGTTAAGACCAAGTCAGAGTAACATAATCGCATTCATAAACGCCCCAGAGCTCAGAATACACTTGACGTTTAAGGTATAAGTAGACATATTCCAAGAGATAGGAACAAAGTTACCAATTTAGGTATGAACAAAGTAGTCACTCCTCATCAAAAATGACCATAAGAGCATATCCTATAAATCAAGCATAGCTTGCAAGACAGCGCTATCTTGCTCAGATGCAGCAGGTTAGATTTGACTCAATAAATTAGCAAAGATAGTGTCCTATTGGCACCGTTCTTGCTCCTATAAGTATTAATGAGGAGACACGCTGCCCAAGCGTGGTATGGAAAATTATCTCAAAAGTTAGGCCGGGCAGAGCGTTTGGATTCCTGATTATGCCCCATGAGATATGCGAGATCAACATGAAAAGTGAATGCAGGTTGCTTTTTCTGCCTCTCTTGGTTCTCGTGATCATGGTTTCAGGCACGGTCTGGGCAACTCATCAGGATACACTCAACAGCCCTGCGACGCGGGGAACCTGCGTGCAGCAGGCGTACAACCTTGAAGTAAATAATTTCGGCCAATCTGCTGTTGATATGTATGGTATACAGTTACTCGAACCGCTGGACCGGACAGTAATGAGCGGGCATTGAAAATACTCTTTGACATGTGCAGCATTTTTCAATATGACTATCGGGTTAACTCAGAATCATAACAAGTTGCAGTTCAAGCAGAAACAGACACCGACTACTCAGAAACTATCGAATATCGGACATTATTAAATTGCATGATGTTGTTAAAATATCGTTTCCTGCTGCTATCCAGTTAATTAAGCAATCAGGAGGCTAAATATTTGATGAGTTAACCCGATAGTCATAAGGAGTGATGAAGCCATGCCATACAGGAAGATAAGGGTAGAGGCAAAAGTTGAAGCGATCACGAGGGTTTTCCGGGGTGAGCGGGTGACCGCGGTAGCAGCTGCCATGGGGATAGACAGGAATTCGCTCGCGATGTGGGTG
>JAPLCX010000017.1 GCA_026392035.1 Candidatus Auribacterota bacterium
CAGTGTTGGTAGCCTCATCACAATGAGATCGTTTGTTGTAGGGCATTTTAGGAGGGGGCGAAGTAATGTTAAACCAAAAATCGCGGTTTTTCCCCAGGAAGTGGCTCTGTGAGGGGAAGAGTACATCTCTTCTAGCCCCCCTCACCCTAACCCTCTCCCCCCAGACATTGGGGGGAGAGGGAACAGTCATGGGGACATTTCTATTTTGGCTGGACAGACGCACGGGATAACATTGATGGGATCTTAGAAAAAGTATATACTGCAGGCTGCCATTTTATTCCACTACGGGAGGAGGTAGTCCGAATGGCGCAAAAAGTGTTGGTCACAGGCGGCACGGGGTTCACGGGCGGCCACCTCTGCCGGCGCCTGGCGGAGCTCGGCCACCAGGTTCGCGCGCTCGCGCGTTCACCAGGAAAGGCGATGTCGCTCGCCTCAGCCGGCATCGATATTGTCCCGGGAGATCTCAAGGACAAGGATTCGCTCCTCAATGCTGCCTCAGGATGCGACGCCGTCTATCATATCGCCGCGACCTACAGGCAGGAGGGAGTGCCGGAGCGGGAGTTTTGGGATGTCAATGTCAATGGCACTGAGAATATGCTCGAGGCGGCAGCGCGCTGCGGCGTGAGCCGTTTCGTCCACTGCAGCACGGTGGGTGTCCACGGCCACATCGCCCACCCTCCCGCAGACGAGTCGGCTCCCTACAGCCCTGGAGATGTCTACCAGGAAACAAAGCTCGCGGGTGAGAAGCTCGCCCTGAATTACTTCCGCACGAAGGGGTTGTCGGGGGTGGTCTTCCGACCCACTGGCATCTACGGCCCCGGGGATACGCGTTTTCTCAAGCTGTTCCGGCATATCAAGTCAGGCCGTTTCCACATGATCGGGAGCGGAGAGGTGTCTTACCACCTGACCTACATTGACGACCTCGTGGACGGGATCATCCTCTGCGGCACAAAGAGGGAGGCGCTGGGGAACATTTATATCCTGGGCGGCGAGCGCGCCATGACACTCAACGAGCTCGCGGGCACGATCGCGGAGATCCTCGGCGTCAATCTCTCCCGGCTGCGTATTCCTTTTGCGCCCGTGTACGCTGCGGCCTTCGTGTGCGAAAAGCTGTGCAAGCCGTTCGGGATAGAACCCCCCCTCTACAGGAGGAGGGTCGATTTTTTCAGGAAGGAGAGGTCATTCGACATATCGAAGGCAAGGTGGGAACTCGGTTATAATCCAAAAATCAGTCCGCAAGAAGGGTTGAAACGGACCGCTGAATGGTACGTGAGAAACGGCCTCATGTAAAAAGTCGAAAGTGTAAAGACCTATAGCTGAAACGGCCTCATGTAGAAAGTTGAAAGAGAAAGGACCCTATCTCGACCAGGTCAATCGCCATGATAAAAGAACCACATCACAGGAGGGGCGGTTTCATTCGCCTGATCACCGGCATCGTGCTCATGGCATTCGTCATCTGGTGGGTCGGCCTCGAAAAGGTCGGCGCGGCCTTCTCGCGCATCCGGCTGGCCTGGGTCATCCCGATCCTCGTCACCGCGTATCTCGGGATCGCATTGAGCTGCCTGCGCTGGAAAGCGCTCCTCGCCGCGCGGGGGATCAACGTCTCGGTGCATCCCCTTACCTTCTATTACACCATCGGCTACTTCTTCTCGAGCTTCCTCCCAAGCATGTTCGGGGGAGATCTCGTCAGGAGCTACATCTTCGGCAAAAAAATAAAGAGCCAGCTCGAATCATTCGCCTCGGTCTTCATGGAGAGGCTCACCGGCCTCGCCGGGCTCGTCGGTGTCGCCTTCGTCGCCTCGGTGATCAACTACGCGACGCTCGCGGAAGCGGGGCTCGCCCTCTTCATGTCCGCGGTCTTCGCGGGCTTCATCATCTTTCTCATCCTGCTCTTCAACAAACCCCTCGTTGACTATCTGGGGGGGCGCGTGAAGTGGAAGCGGCTCGCGAAGTGGCGCGAACGCTTCGCCGCATTCCACGACGCGATTTACTCATTTAGGTCCCGGAAAAAGACAGTGGTGATCGCGCTCGCGTATTCCGTCCTGTTCCAACTTCTCACGAGCGTCAACACCTACATCGTCTGCCTCGCGCTCGGCCTCCAGGTGAGGCTTCTCGACATCATGATCGTCGTCCCGCTCATCCTCCTCATATGCACGCTTCCGCTCACCCCCAACTCAATGGGGGTGTGGGAGGCCTCTTTCGCGTTTTTTTTCTCGAGGCTCGGCGTGCCCGAGGCAGGGGCGCTCTCCATCGGCCTCGTGCTCAGGGCGAAGAACATCCTCGTGGCACTCCTCGGAGGGGTTTTCTACACGATTTCAGGAAAAGAACTGAAGGCACGGGAGGCCATTGATGAGGGTTAGCCACTGGCTGCTCTTCTGCGCGGGGCCCCTGCACGCCATGTGACGTGGCGTTCGAAATCAAAAAGCTCGCCCCGGTCTCATTCAATCTCCGGCACTTCAACAATGCCATCCTCAAGCTGGTCAAGATAGAAGTGGCAGAACGGCAGCAGCCGGATTAGAGTATCTGGATCTTTTTGACCGGTTTCATCGCGCCCTCCGCCTTCGGGAGCGTGACGGTCAGGACGCCGTTTTTGTAGTCGGCCTTGATTTCGTTCTCTTTGATCTCCGTCGCGATGGGGATGACGCGCTCGAAGCTGCCAAAACTCCTCTCGCGCATATACCACCCCGTGCTCTTGATCTCTTCTTTGACCACTTCCCTCTTGCCGCTGACGATCACGTTCCCGTCCTTGAATGAGATGTCGATTTTATCTTTTTCCATGCCCGGGAGATCACAGCTCACGATGATCGCCTTATCGGTTTCTTTCACATCCACATCCGGATAAAACTCGAAGTTCTGCGCAACCGGCCCCATGGGCGCCCGGGGCTGTAAACGCCAAGCAGTATCCTCGATGATTTGGTTCAGTCTTCCCTGGATCCCGTGCAGCTCCGCCCATATATCCTCTCCCGCAGGCCCGCCGCCTGGCGGGACAGGGGGTTCCTGGACAGACTCAGGGTTCGCACCGGCTGTCTCGTCAGCAGGTGTTCTGGCCGCTCCCGCGGGAGCCGCACAGAAGACGGCGACGGCCGCCATGGCGAGCAGGGCACAAAACATACCATACGTCAACGAACGCATACGCCACCTCCTTTTTAAATTAAATCACTGGTAACTACTCAGGTAGTCAGAAGCCAGGAGCCTGAATCAAGAATGGATCGCGAATAAGCTTCCAGTAGCTTGCTGACCTCTTCGAGCTAACTGCATTAACTCGGAATTCTGGCTCCTGACTCCTGAATTCTGGCTCCTGAGCAGTTACAATCACTGAATACACTGAGAACACTGATGAGAATGCTGCTAAAATGCAGGGGCGCCCCTGACAAAACGCTCTTTCTCCAGATCCCCGGCGTCAACCACGACGAGGACCTCTCTGTTCGCCCCGTTCTTGCTCAGCGTGACGAGGCGTCCCTTGCTGATATGGACCCGCTCCTTGTTATAGAATTCACCGCGGAGAGAACCATCATAGATGATGAGGTCGATATCGTCGGCGCGCACACCATCGATGTACACGTCGCCCAGCCTCATGACGAGAGGCATATAGATGGAGTGCAGATTGTCAACGATGGTTCCATATGCGACCACCGGCTCCCGCACGAGCGCGACCTGCTGGTCATAGACAGGGATGTACTTTCGATCAGCATAGACGAAGAAGCAGCATATGATAATGCCGTCGTGATTGAACCGGACAGGCCAGAATTTGCCGAACTCGACGCAGCGCCGCTTGGGGTCGGTATAGGTGAGCCGCCAGATCTGCTGGGCCACCTCCATGTTCTGCTCCGGCGTACCGAAGAACACCAGGTCAATATCCTCGTCATCCTCCATGCGGCCGTAGGCGAGAGAACCGGTCACCCCAAGCCTTTCCAGCGGCACATTGAAAAGGACGCTCACCTCTTTGACGCGTTTGTCAACCTGCGGATACTTCTCCATCACGTAGCGCATTGACTTATGATTACTGAACCAGCCTTTCATGGCGCTGAGCTCAAAGGGATAATGGAACTCCGTGAGGATCAGTCTCTCACGCGGCGGTCTCAGGCTGTGATCTATCTTGTAATGGTACTCGATCTGTTTATCGTGAGGAATGAGGACCCGCTCACCCGCTTCCCACCCCTTTGTGATGCTCTCGTATTTCCGCCCGTGGACCAGGATGGTGCCCTTCTCACATGGATAGTTGATGATCTTGCCATAGAAGCAGCCCGGGGGGTGCCAGTACCCCTCTGCATAGACGAAGCTTTCGGTATCCTTGAAGAAGTATGTGGTATCAAGAACCGTGGGGCCGAGATCCCCCAGGGGGCATACGACCTTCTCGATTTCCTTTTCGAATGTATCTGCCATGAGTATTCTCCCTCCCGCACAGGATGACTGCGGGGCCCGGTGCCTCGAACGCTTCTCAGATCTACGGCGAATGATACCAGAATGGCATTCTGATTAAAATTCAAAAAAGCGATCAGCTAAATTAAATATTTCCATCACGAGCCAGGCGGGGGACCAGGTGCTAAAATGCAAAAATACGGCCGTTACCCGAGCCGCACCCACACGCGGTGCCTGATCTTCGACCTCAGGGACACCATGCTGAGGATTCCCCAGAGCCAGCGGTAGTTGGAGGGGCTGAAGTAGAGGTCAGTGAACCGCACCACCCTGCATATCCAGTGGAGGAGGTGGAGGTGGTTGAAAAATAATTCCCTCTTTTCAATCTGTCGTATCAGGAAATTCGGGAATATCTTGAATTGAGCGAGAGAAAACAACAGGTAGTAGTACTCGTGCGTCCTGAGAAAGCCCCGGTATTCTTTTTTTGAATCAAAGGTCGTGATCCAGTCGCTGCCGGACGTGCTGGTGTTCCCCTCGATGTCCTTCTCGGTAATGAAGCCCTTGGCGAGGTATATCTTGGTGAGCACGTAGTTCGGGAAAAAAGACAGGTTGAAGGCCTGGAAAATGAAATTCTTGGGCAGCTGCAAAAACAGATTCAGGCTCTCCCGAAGGTCTTCCCTCTTTTCGAGGATGTTATTCTTCACGTAGTCATAGTATATCCTGAACACGCCGTTCGAGCGCTTGATCGATCTCAGCCCATCAAGCCTGCGGCCGGCTGTGATCACCTGCGAGTTCAGTTCACTCCTGTTGTAGAGCTGTTTCCTGATGGCGTAGCTCCCGCTCTGTATCCCCATCACCGTCACGGTCCAGCCGGCCTCTCTCAGGGCGACGAGGATCTCCTCATCGACGTACGAGGGATGGGAGTACGCGAAGAACGGAATATTCACCTTCTCGCGGTACTCCCTGGCGAACTCGAGACACCATTTCTTGTTGACCTGAAAGATGTTGTCCCAGAAAAACACCATCTTCAATCCCGGATTCTTCCGTTTCGCCCCCACCAGTTCTCCGATCACGCGGGAAACACTCCGGCGCCTGAATTTCTCATGCGTGAGCGCGTTCACGCAGAACGAGCAGTTCATCAGGCAGCCGAAAGAGGTCATCGTCTGGTGGATGGTCTTCAGGGGGTCATCCGTAAAGCCGTAACCGAAATAATCAATATTCCTGTCCGGCTGCAGGCGGCCATCGTCTATGTAGCTCTTGTGCTCGCCGTCGTAGCTCGCGAAGGGAAGGATGTCCAGATCGTTCAGGAGCGGCCTCATTTCGTTCCTGATAATCCTGTCCCCCTTGTTCACCCACAGGTTTTTTATATCGTCATACGGCCTGCCCTCCGCAATTCTCTTTGACAATTCCAGCAGGGGGTCGAAACCCTCTCCCGCGCATATCATGTCTGTATGGGGGATGCAGTTCGCCGGATCGATGGTCGGGTGCGACCCTCCCCATATCACGGGGGCCGGGAACTTCGCCTTGATTGCCCTGGTGATCCGTTGCGCGACCTGGAAATGCGATGACTGCACCCCCATGCCTATGAGAGAGGGATTCAGCTTCTCTAGCTGAGCCAGCAGGGCATCTATATCCTCTTCCGTGGCCTCGGTATGATAATCGTTCATCTCCATGAAGTCGTTTTTGAGCGTCTTTGTCGACTTATGCCTCATGCGCTTGAAGCCTATGAAAGAGACGGGTACGCCGTTAGCCCGCAGGTACGAGAAGAGGCTCCTGAGCGCGAAATTTTCATAATGAAACAATGCGATGAGCACCACATTCATGTTCGCTCCTGCACCGGCGATTGGCGGGGTGCTGGAAGAATGCTTTGAATATCCGGGTGGCTCGCTCCGCCGCCGGATGCGTGTGCCCCGAGTGGGGACACCAAATGCAAAGCCCCGCCTTCCACACTGGGAAGACGGGGCTCGCAATCGTAGGATCAATGCGCGCTTACGAACTCCGGCGCTTTACATTGACGGCCTGTTGGCCTTTTCGACCGGGGGCTACTTCGAACTCCACAGCCTCACCATCTTCCAGGGTCTTGAAACCCTCTTGCTGGATCGTAATGTGGTGCACGAATAGGTCCTCACCGCTCTCTGGGGTGATAAAACCAAAGCCCTTCCGCTCGTCAAACCACTTTACCTTGCCTGTAGCCATGTCAATAAACTCCTTCATCTGGCTCGGGGGCGGCTCCTATGTAGTACAGCACCACTCTAGTGAATCGTGCCGCAACCGCCCTGATCAGAATCAGCCAGGCTATAAAAAAGCCGTGAGACGAGTAAATCGCTCACGGCTCATAGATTACGCAACCTATACACCAAGCTATACTCTAATCTTGGAAGGATTATACCAGAGCCCCCCCCGCTGTCAACAAATATTTTACACAATTATTTGTAGTATGGGTGTACCCAGAGGGCTTTGCCCCCCCCAGGCCGGTGGGTCATTTCAGAGGTAACATCTTTGCGCCCCCTGTCACGATGTAAAGGCTAGGTCTTTTGAGCATGGCAAAATAGGCTTCAGCAAAATAGGCTTCACCTTTTTCAATATGTTTAGTAGGCTTAAACGGCGAAGCGTCACCGCAACGGCAGTTCTTTTAACAAGGAGGGGTTTGTGAAACATTTATACATCATGCTGGATAAGAAGACGGTGACGGTTAGTCCTCGAGAGAAGTTCATAACGGGAAGGTAGCCGAAGCGGTAGCGGCAGGGTTGTGACAGCATCAGGTGAGAGGAGACGGAGATGAGTAATAAGATTACCAAGTGGGCATGGGATGCGCTTGTGGTGTATGGGATTGTGGAGAAAATAAGCGCCGTGGAGGGATTAAAGGGAAAGTTGCTTAAAGAGATTGGGGAAGTAGTGCGTAAGGTAAACGACAACATGTGTATTAAGGTCAAGAGCACAAGCAAACTGTATATCCACAAAACAGAATCAGGTTGGATATTGTACCGGGGGCCTCAGGTACATGGTGATGAGAAGAAGTACCAGTTTGTTTAACAAAATCTATTTTTGCAAATAAGAGGTTACCAATGACATTTAACCCGAAATTTACCATTACTCCGAAGATCAATAAAGCGCTCGTTGAAATCGAGCGGGTGCGGGGTTTTCTTGATGCGGTAAAACTCAAGGATGATTGGATTGCCGACATGCAGAAGAAGGCGCTCATCCTTGAGTCGCACCATTCCACACACATTGAAGGCACGGCCTTGAGCCTTGAGCAAGCCCAAAGCATATTGGAAGGCAAAAAGGTCAAAGGGGTTAATCGTGATGATGAAATAGAGCTTTTGAATTACAAAAAGGCGATGGACTTTATTTCAAGGTATCTCGGCAAGGATGATCCGGTCACCGAAGGGGTAATCCGGGAGCTTCACAAAATCACCGTCAAAAGCGTCCGAGGCGGTCAGGCAGACCCGGGCACTTACCGTAAGATACAGAATTATGTAGTCAATTCCCGCACACGGGAAGTCATTTACACTCCGCCCCCCCCATTTGGGATTCCGCTCCTTATGCGGGAGTTTGTAGATTGGCTTAATAAGGACAAGGATGTGTCACCTATTCTTATTGCCGGCATAGCTCAGTTTCAGTTTGTGCATATTCATCCGTTCATTGACGGCAACGGCAGGACGGCCCGGCTTCTTTCGACGCTTATCCTCTATAAGACCTGCTATGACTTTAAGCGGCTATTCACCATTTCCGAGTATTACGACAAAGACCGTCCGAGTTACTATGCAGCGATTCAATCAGTCAGAAATAACAACATGGATATGACGGCGTGGCTTGAATACTTCGTTGACGGCCTGCGCTCGCAGATGGAAGAAATTCAAAAGAAGGGAAAAAAGATCATTGTTTCGGAGAAGATCGTCAAAGCTCTTGAGAGCCATAATTTAAATCTACGGCAGGAGAAAATAGTCCGGTTTCTTGTTATTAGCAAGCGTATAGATAACGAACAATGCCAGAAGCTCTGCGGAAGTATCCGCCGAACTGCAACAAGGGATTTGGCATCGCTTGTCCAAAAAGGGCTCCTTATCATGAAGGGCGAACTTAAAGGCGCCTATTACGTCTTGTCGCAGGCTGTGTCAAAAATATAGGACATTATAGGACAGCGATATGGGACATTACAGGACACGGTAATAGGACAACACGCTCAAGCACGGTATCAAGAGGGAATAGTTCGTAACTGCTCAGGAGCCAGAATTCAGGAGTCAGGAGCCAGGAGTTGAAATGAGGACGCCAGCGGCGACATTTGAGGACTTGGGATACGGCGATGTTTCCGAGTTAATGCAGTTACTCGAAGAGGTCAGCAAGCTACTGGAAGCTTAGTCGCGATCCATTCTGGATTCTGGCTCCTGGCTTCTGACTACCTGAGTAGTTACAATAGTTGTAACTTCCTCTACATAAGTAAATAACGCCAAGTATAAAATATCTACTAATATTGTAATAATTGTAATGGGTCACCCATCAAAGGCGCGGAGTCAATAGACATGATCTGGTCCCTCCCTCGCGCATGCGCGGGTTCAACTGCTTGCTCCGTTCACGCCAGCACTCGTGACTTGCCTGCTGCTCCATCCCGAGCCCGTTTC
>JAPLCX010000018.1 GCA_026392035.1 Candidatus Auribacterota bacterium
TTCAACATCACTGAGAGTGCTCACCGCATCCACAACCCGTTCACACCCGAGAAGCTCGCCACTCTCGGCGCAGCGCTGCGTCTGGAAACGGGGACCGGAGTGCTCGACCTCGGCAGCGGTTCGGGGGAGATGCTGTGCACTTGGGCACGCGATTACGGCGTCATCGGCACCGGCATCGACATGAGCCAGTTGTTCACCGAGCAAGCTAGACTACGTGCTGAAGAACTCGGCGTCGCCCATCAAGTCAAGTTCATCCATGGCGATGCTGCCGGCTATGTCTCTGACGAGAAGGTCAGTGTGGCAGCCTGTGTCGGTGCCACTTGGATCGCCGGGGGAGTCGCCGGCACTATCGAGCTTCTGGCGCGAAGCCTGCGCACCGGAGGGATCATCCTCATCGGCGAGCCCTACTGGCGGCAGTTACCACCGACAGAAAATATTGCCCAGGAGTGTCTTGCCAACTCAATCTCCGACTTTCTCATGCTTCCAGAACTTCTCGCGTCTTTCGGCCACCTTGGCTACGACGTCGTTGAAATGGTTCTGGCTGACCAAGACGGCTGGGATAGATATGAGGCGGCCAAATGGCTCACCATGCGCCGATGGCTTGATGCCAATCCCGACGACGAGTTCGCGAAAGAAGTTCGAACCAAACTGACCTCGGAACCCAAGCGCCACGCCGCTTACACGCGTGAATACCTGGGCTGGGGTGTGTTCGCGCTGATGCCACGGTGATGAGGGGATTACCGGGCGACTCAGAAAGTGGGGAAAATCCAACCCATGCCTAACAACTCATTCAAGCCGACGCCGCTTCGCGGCGCGGCTTAATTCAGGCGTATGACCTATGAAACAGAGATATTATTCTAATATATACTGGCACTTTACGGGATCCCCAAGAGGTATTGATTGGGGTGCTTGTAAAAAGCCGAAGGATATTCTGCTCCAAGGAAAGCCTCGGCCTCCCGAGGAAGCATTGCATACGCTCTTTTCAATACTTGAGATCAGAAAGCTGTTGGCAACATGTGATGAACGCATTTCTGAAAAACTAAAAACTCAAAAGTTCTGTTGTGTTACAGATATTCCATTAATGGATCTTGAGCTTCATTCTAGATATTATGGGGAAGTAGCTTTAGGATTTAATTGCTCGCGGATCCATATGGATTTTAATCCAGTCCTTTATTTTTCCAAGCCGAAATTTCCCAAGAAGATACCATATGCCGGAAGGAGGTCGGGAGCTCATCGTAACTGACTATGATGACATCGATATTAATGAATTTAATATTGAGCAACTTCCAGACGGCAAGTTCAAATTGACTTTAAAAGGACCACAATTGTTATTATTCGCATCTGAGATAAAGAGTGACAGCATTGATCGTTATTTCGCAAATCATTTAAAGGTCACTACCTTTTCCCCCCAAGTTGGAGAATCCTTCTATCAGGAACGAGAATGGCGACACATAGGCGATTTTTTCTTTCTCAGAAACTCTGTTGAAGCAGTTATAGTTCCAAGACGCTTAAGGAAGAAGGCACAGGAATTCATGCTTTCATCGAACGATTATTCGCATGTTTCAGTTCTTACATGGGAGTTTTTAAGACAAGCATAATAGGATGAAGTCATAACAAATCACTGGTGCGGACGCATAAAGACGCGCCGCACAGTTCAATCGTTCGCGCCGCTAATGCGGCGCGAACAAGTCATTCGAGCGGGCGCCCCCGCAGGGTGGGGCTATCGCCTTGCCAGCGCGGATGCGCGAGCGCTCGTGCGCTCGCTCCTCCCCGCGTCCCGCTTAGCGGGAGCGCCGCTCAATTCCGTCGTTATGTGTATAAAATGAGGTTGACATTGAGTGACATATGAGTATACACTTGAGTATACTATTGGAGGACAATAGCTATGAGATTTGTAAGCATAAGGGACTTGCGAGGGAAATCCGCGGAGGTCTGGAAGAGGCTCCGGGGAGAAGGGGAAATGATTATCACCAGTAACGGCCGGCCTATCGCCATTCTCGCAGCGGTCAGCGAGTCGAACCTCGAAGAATCTTTGGCGGCATTTCGTCAGGCGCGCGCTGTTGAGGCGGTAGCGAGCCTTCAGCTCCGGTCGGTCGAGCAGGGGACCAGCAGCATCTCACGGGATGAGATCGACGCCGAAATCAAGGCAGTGCGCAGGAAGCGCGCGCAATGAAGATAGTCCTCGATACCAATGTCCTCGTGGCCGGCCTCCTGTCTCCGTTCGGGCCGTGTGGCGAGATTGTGCGCATGGTTTCATCAGGTGACCTGACGCTGTATTTCGACTCTCGCATTTTATCCGAATACAGTGAAGTCCTTAGTCGTTCTAAATTCCGGTTCCAGGCAGACAAGGTTATTGCCCTACTGGATTATATCGAGCATCGCGGCCATATAGTTGCTTCTTCCCCTCTTTCCGTCTCTCTGCCGGATCCGGGCGACCAGCCGTTTCTTGAAGTTGCTTTTGCCGGCCGGGCGGTATGCCTTGTTACAGGTAATCACGCGCACTTCCCTTCCAGATTGTGCCAAGGAGTCAAGGTCTTGTATCCGAGCGACTTTCTGACTTTTTACAGGAAGCATCGTAAACTAAAGAGCACATAACAAATCGCTCCTGCCGATGTGCTTGCGCACACGGCAGAGCTTCACGTTAGACGGATAACAGAAACCCTGAAAATGTGATACAATACAAACATGAAAGTCATTCGCAATCAATCAACATTGAAAAAGATTTCTAAGGAGGATGACAGCTTCGTCCGCGCTCCTGCTGCGGAACGTATCTCATTCATGTGGGAGTTGACGGCTGAACTTTGGTCGCTCAAGGGGTCGGAGTATGTTGAACGAAGATTACCGCGACATGTTACAAATCTTACTCGGCAATGAGGTGCGCTTCCTTGTTGTCGGGGCCTATGCCCTGAGCGCCTACGGATACCCTCGCGCAACCGGTGATTTCGACATATGGGTCGACACCTCCCCGGAAAACTCAAGTAAAATTTACGCTTCGCTTACGGAGTTCGGGGCTCCTCTGACCGATATTTCAGAACAGACGTTCACTGAAGATGGCATTATATTCCAGATCGGCATTGCCCCCCGCCGCATCGACATCATTACTCATATCGACGGCGTTCGATTCCAAGATGCATATGAGGCAAAAAAGGTCATTGAAGTTGAAGGCCTGAGAATTCCTTTCTTATCAAAAGAAGATCTCATAAAAAACAAGCATTCAACCGGCCGCGAAAAAGATAAATTGGACGCTGAGTATCTTTCCAGAAATCAGGACGGCTAACATAGTGATCCGAGCGGGCGCCTCCTTGGGACTGTCGCCTTGCCGGCGCGAATGCGCGAACCTTTGGTTCGCTCCTTCCCGCACCGTCTGCGGGCGCCGCTCAATTCCGTCGTTATGCGGCAGAAGAAACGATTAATATCGCAGCTACAAGGAAATATTCGAAAAATGGCTCATGATCATTTATGATTGCTAAGCAAGGGAATCTTAATGAAGATAAAATTCTCACGCCATGCTCAGAAACGATCAAAGCTGTACGCAATATCTGAATCGATTATAAAGCGTCTCTTGTCGAACATGGATTTGAAGGAGGGAGAGCATGAGATTATACGAGAGGTAGCCGGATTCAAATATCCTCTAAAAATTATTGTCGTTGTCGAAAAGGATTCGGCAACAGTGATAACAACCTATCCATTGAAAAAAAGGAGAAAGAAATGAAGGTACATTACGATCGCAAAGTTGATGCCCTATATATAAAACTCGGGAATCAAAAACCCGATGGGGTTGTGGAGATTTCTGAAGGGGTCAATCTAGATACAACGTCCGAAAACAAAATAGTTGGCATAGAAATTCTTAACGCTTCCGAGAAGATGAATATTAAAACCATCCTTTCTTATGAACTTGAATTCGATAAGAAATTGGTGTTAAAAACCGCATAACAAGTCGCTCCACCGGATCACCGGGAAATCCGGCGCCCGGTGAGCTTCACGTTCACTCCTCCCCGCGGCGGGTTCAAAGCCACTCACCCCGACGTTCCGATCGCATTTTCCATTACACCCTCGCAATTGGCATTTCTATTGGCCGCAGAATGAAATATCATGTATGCACTCTTAGTTCACCAGGCCACTGATCATTGCCAATCACGGGGTGTCTCCATGGCAGATATCCACGTCCGCAAAGTCATGCGAGAGGACATTCCCGTCCTCGTGCCGAGGCTCGCGCTGGCCTTTGCCTCCCAGCCGCTGACAAAGTGGATACTCGGCGATGATGAAGAGGCGTTGAAGCGGGGGGAGCGCGTTCTGAAACTGGATTTTGAGAATGCCCTCCAGTACGATATCATGCTCACCACCACCGCCCTCCAGGGAGCGGCCCTGTGGCACCCGCCTGACAGGAAGCAAACGGCATGGCAGGGCATCGTGTGGCTGTTGAAACTCATCCAGATCATTGGCATCAGCCGGAATCTCCCGGCGCAACTGGAGTCTTTCTGGAAATTTGAGAAGCTGTTCCCCAGGATACCCAACTACTATCTGTCAATGCTCGCGGTTGCCCCGGCCTTCCAGGGACAGGGCATCGGCTCGGCCCTTTTGCAACCCGTCCTGGAACTCTGCGATGCGCGCGGCATCATCGCCTACACGGTGACAGACACAGAGCCGAACGTGGTCTTTTACGAGAAACAGGGATTCCGCGTGAAAGACATCATCCCCATTCCACGGGCCGGCCTCAAGGCGTGGACGATGTTGCGGGAACCGCGCGGGCATGCGTATGGTACTATGGCAAGCGTATGAATCTTATAGAGTACCATAATCGAGGTGGCTAAGGGAAATAAATTGGGTATAACTAATTGTAAAGCAATGAATTGTGAAGAGTGTCCCTTGCGTGGAACATTCTGGATGAGATACTCCACGGCGTCATTCTCTGCAGGGACTACCAGCAGACGGTCGCCCTCTGGAGGCCATTTGGTGAGATGAAGCTGGGGCTCATCCGCCTCGTGGAACTCGTGGCGGCAATCACGTTCGTTGCCATCTACGCGCTCCGCTACGGACTCCTCTATGGCATCGGCGCGGGCGTCTCCATGGGATACGGCTCTTATGCCGTGATGCCGATAACACACGAGATCGCGTGTGCCTGGTTCGCGGGTAGCTTAGTTGAAAGCATCGCGGGGGCGATATTGATAGGTTTGATCATCAAAGAGTAGCGGTAACGACATAGCCAGGCGGGACGAAGAGAATAAGAAGGGGCGGGGAATACGCGGTCAGTCTATTTTTTTTATTTCCTCGATCAGAGCCCTGACGAACCCCTTCTCGCCAACCGTGCGGACGATCTTCCCCTTGCGGAATATCACTCCCGAGCCCTTTCCCCCCGCGAGGCCGACATCCGCCTCGCGCGCTTCGCCGGGGCCGTTCACGGCGCAGCCCATGATTGCGACTTTGATGTCTGCTTTCACATTCTTAATCGCAGCCTGAACCTCGTCCACTATTTTCACAACATCAATCTCGCACCGGCCGCAGGTGGGGCACGATACGAGCGTCGGGCCGAAGCTCCTCAGGCCGAGGGACTGGAGAAGCTCCTTCGCAATTTCCACCTCGCAGATGGGATCGCCCGTGACCGAGACCCTTACCGTATCGCCTATCCCCTCGAGCAGCAGGTGCCCGATCGCGGCCGCCGATCTCACCGCGGCAATGAGCGGCGGCCCTGCTTCTGTCACACCGACATGGAGAGGGTAATCGGTGATCTCTGAAACGAGCTCATAGGCCCGTATGGTGTCGGTTACCGAAGAGGCCTTGACGGATATCTTGATCAGATTGTGTCCCGCGTCTTCGATCCTTTTCACACAGGTGATCGCGCTCTCCGCGAGCGCCCCGGGCGTCGGCCCCCCGTGATCCTTCAGGATGGATTGCTCAACCGAGCCGGAGTTGACACCGACACGGATTGGAATTTTCCGAGCCGCGGCGGCACGTGCGATCTCGGCGATCCGCTCCGCTCCGCCGATGTTACCAGGATTGATGCGGATGCCGTCCATGCCCTCTTCCATTGCGATGAGCGCCAGGCGGTAGTTGAAATGTATGTCGGCGACGAGCGGCGTGGCGACCTCCCGCCTGATCTTCCCGAGGGCGCGTGCGGCCTCCTCATCGGGCACCGCCAGCCGGATGATCTCGCACCCCGCCCGGGCGAGCCGCGCACACTGCTCCACCGTCGCCCCGACATCGGCGGTCGGTGTCTTGGCCATCGACTGCACGGAAACCGGCGCCCCGCCGCCGATGGGAATACTGCCGAGAGTGATCTGCGTGGTTTGTTTACGCGTGATTTTCATATTCTATTTCAGCCGCAGCTAAACTCTTATTAATGGGAGCGCCTAATCTTTTACATATCCACGCGCTGTCATTGCGGGCGGAGTGAAGCAATCTCTTGCCTCTCAATAAGTTGAGATTGCTTCGTCGTCCCGCTTAGCGGGACTCCTCGCAATGACGTGACAAACATTTCCTTCTTTCAGTAACAACAGCTGCGGTCATTTCGTTACAGCTGCTTTTCCTACGCCGTTACGGCTTCTTCTCCGGGGCCGGCGTCGGCGCGCCCGCCTTCTCACCGAAGACCATGCGCGAAATGCCCTCTCCCCACCGCCGCATGATGTCGTTCGCGGAAATCAGCACCATCAGCGCAATAAAAATGGCGACGAATATATTCTGCATCACCGTCATCGCTTGAACACTCAGGGGCCTGCGCCTCACCCTCTCCACGAGCGCGATGAGCATATGTCCGCCGTCGAGCACCGGGATCGGAAGCAGATTGAGCACGGCGAGGTTGACGCTTATGAACGCGATCACGTAGAGGAATTGCAGAAGACCCGCCCGCGCCGAGTAGCTCATGATCTCCACGATGCCGATCGGGCCCGAGAGCCCCCGGGGCGATACCGCGCGCAGCACGAGCCCCCTCAGCGTGAGGTACATCTCGCGGACATTCCCGGCAACCTGTGAGAAGGGGTTCCTGTGGAGATAGACCACCAGGCCGTTCGTCGCAAGATCATCCATTGACACATCCAGCCGCGGACTTATGCCGATCGCCGGGTATTTGAGCTCCGGGTGATAGCGGGGGGTCACCGCCACGGTGACGTGATTTCCCTTCCGCAGCAATTCGATCGCGACCGGCGCCCCCTCGTGCGACCTGATTATCTTCATCAGCTGTTCCCAGGAATAAATTTTTTCACCTCCAGCGCCGATGATAAAATCCCCATCCCTCACGCCGGCTGCTTCCGCCACGGAACCCTTCACCACCTCCACCGATATGAGGTCGCGCGGCAGTATCCCGATTCGCCTGAGTTTGAGCTTTTCGTCCCTCTCGGGAACGATCCGCTTCGAGAGCCGCTCGCCGCCCCTCTCGAACACGACGTTAATCGCAGGGAGGGTGGAGTAGACGATCGATTTCGTCACCTCCTCCCATCGCTCAACCAAGCTCCCATTGATCTGGAGGACGCGATCGCCCGGTTTCAGCCCCGCGTTTTCGGCGGGCGAATGCTCAAGGACGCTCCCGATTACCGTGTCCGCCACGTTCGCGGGGAACGGGAAACCGTGCAGATAGATCACACAGTAGATCAGGAACGCGCTCAGGAGATTCATGAGCGGCCCGCTCGCGCACACCGCGAGTCTCGTCGCGATCGGGCTCGCGTAGTAGCCATCGCTGACGCTCCGCGGATCTATCCCCTCCTCGAACTCCATGCCCGCGAGCTTGACGTAGCCGCCCACGAGAATCAGGGAGATCCGGTACTCGGTGCCTCCCCTCGTGAACCCCCAGATCTTGGGCGGGAAACCGATGGAGAAAACCTCCACCCGTATTCCGCGCAGCTTGGCGACGATGAAGTGGCCGAGCTCGTGGAGGAACACGACCACGCCGAGCGCAACGATGCCCAGGACGACCGGGAAGATATGCGCCGAGCTCCAGTTAAAAAGGGCGAGCGCGCTGTTCATGTTGGCCCCCTCGTCTCTCGCCGCGCCCACGCGTCAGCGCGGAGTACCTCGTCGAGCGACGGGTGATCCACGCTCGTGTGTTTCTGCATCACCTCTCCCGTTAAAGCGGGGATAGTGGTAAAAGGAATTTCTCCTGCCAGGAAGCGCTCAACCGCGATTTCATTGGCCGCGTTCAGGACGGCCGGTAATGTGCCCCCCACCTCCATCGCTCTTCTGGCGAGCTCCAGCACGGGGAAGCGAACAGGATCCGGCTTCTCGAAGTGCAGCGCCCTCAGGTCATCCACGCCGAGCGATCCCCAATGCCCGGCGATCCTCCTCGGATAAAGGAGAGCGTACTGGACCGGGATGCGCATGTCGGCAGCGCTCATCTGGGCGATGACCGATCCATCCTCGAATTCCACGAGCGAGTGCACCACGCTCTCCGGGTGCACCACAACGTCGATCCTTTCCGGCGCGATGCCGAAGAGCCACCGCGCCTCGATCATCTCGAGCGCCTTGTTCATCATCGTGGCCGAATCTATCGTCACCTTCTTCCCCATTTCCCACCGGGGATGCTTGAGGGCGTCCTCAGGGGTCGCCCGGGCCATCTCCTCCAGAGACCAGTCCAGGAACGGACCGCCCGACGCGGTGAGGATCAGCCGTTTCACCTCGCCGCGCGCCCCCGCCCTCAGGCACTGGTGCAGCGCGCTGTGCTCGCTGTCAACGGGCATGATTTCCACCCCCCGCGCCGCCGTTTCTCTCATGATGATCTCGCCGCCGCAGACGAGGACCTCCTTGTTGGCAAGGGCGACCCCCTTGCCCGCCCTGATCGCCTCCAGTGTCGGCACGAGGCCCACCGCTCCCACGATCGCGGAAACGACCGTGTCGGCCTCCTCCATCCGGGCGAGCCTGGCAATCCCCTCTTCCCCCCCGAGAACCTCGACCATCCCGCCGACCCGGTCACGCAACTCCCGCGCCTTCGACTCGTCGCTCACCGCAACCATGAGCGGATGGAACCGTTCGATCTGCTCGCGGAGCACCGCGATGTTCCTGCGCGCCCCGAGACCCACCACGCGCAGTGCGTCGGGGAAGGCGGCGGCCACCTCGAGGGTGCTCACGCCGATCGAACCGGTCGAGCCGAGGACGACGATTTTTTTCATCTGCTGTATACCAGGTAAAAGTAGAGGACGGGGAGCGTGAGGAGAAGGCTGTCGAGGACGTCGAGCATGCCGCCGATTCCGGGAATGGAGCCGCTCGAATCCTTCAGGTTCGCATCCCGCTTGAGCATTGACTCCGAGAGATCACCCACCTGGCCGACGACATTGAGCACCGCCCCCATGGCGAGCGCGGCGGGGAGCGAAAAAGCGCAGGGGAACCATTTCCAGATGATGAGGCCCGCCAGGATGCCGCCGGCGAGGTTCCCGGCGGCCCCTTCCCATGTCTTCTTGGGGCTGATGCGGGGAATGAGCTTGTGGGTCCCGAAGGCGCTCCCCACCGCGTAGGCGAGCATGTCCCCTCCCTTGACGATGAGAAAGAGCGCGAAGATGAACCACCTCCCGTCCAGACCGGGGTAGTACATCACCTTGAAGATAAAAGACCAGAGCCAGGCGACATACACGAACCCCGAGAGGATCCCGGCGATGTTCCCCATGGCCCGCTGGGAATCGCGCTCGAACGCCTGGAGAACGAAGAGCCCGATGATGAGCGCGACCGCCGCGATATACTCCAGACCGTCATTGTCATGAGGGAAATAGCTGTCGAGAAAAACAGTGGAAACGAATATCACCGTGGCCGCTGCGCCATAGAACTTGAACACCTTCATCCCCTTCGCGTCGAGCATGCGGAAATATTCGAGCGTGCCGCCGAGGGCGAGCAGGTTGCCCACCACCAGGGGTATAATTGCAGCCGCCCCGTGACAGAACCAGACGGAGACGATGAGTATGCCGATGAGAAAAAGAGCACTGCCAACCCTCAGCAGAAACATGCGCTCACCTCACTCACTATCCAGCCCGCGCGAATGAGCCCCGTCCCATTGATTTTGGGATTTAAGATCTGCCCGCCCGCAGGCAACAATGCGTATGCGCATTGGGTACGGGCATACAGCTACCCCGATCACTCCTCCATAATGTGTCATTTGGGATCCGGGATTTGTCATTTGGTATTTGTACTTTGTGATTTGGGATTTATTTCTCCCTCCACCCCTCCGAACCTCCTCTCGCGCCCCTGGTAGTCGAGGAGGGCCTCCACAAAGTGCGGCCTGCGAAAGTCAGGCCAGCAGACGGGGGTGACATAGAGCTCGGCGTAGGATATCTGCCAGAGCAAAAAATTGCTCACGCGCATCTCGCCGCTCGTGCGGATGAGGAGGTCGGGGTCCGGCATCCCCGCCGTAGAGAGGCTCCTGGAGATCAGCGCCTCATCCACGTCTTCAGGCGCGATCTCTCCCCGCGCGCTCCTCGCGCAGAGGGCGCGCGCCGCGTCAGTGATCTCACTCCTCGCCCCGTAGTTCAGCGCGAGCACAAGGGTCAGGCCTGTGTTCGCCGCGGTTCCCCTGACCGCCGTCTCTATCGCTCGCTGAACGTCCTCGGGCAACCCCTCAATCCTCCCGATCGCCTTGAGGCGGACATTATTCCGATTGAGCTCGCGCTCCTCCTTCTTCAGGAACCGCTTGAGGAGGCTCATGAGCGACGAGACCTCGCGCCGGGGCCTCTTCCAGTTATCCGCCGAGAAGGCGTAGAGCGTGAGATAGCTGATGCCGAGCTCCCCCGCCGCCCTCACGACCTCGCGTATCGAATCGACCCCCGCCCAGTGACCCCTGATCCGCGACAAACCTCTCGAGCGCGCCCATCTGCCATTCCCGTCCATGATGATCGCAACGTGCTTCGGGATGCGCTCACTGAGGAGGCGATTGTCTGCTGTGGAACTGCTTTTCATAGACCCAGTTACGATTCTATTCTACCGGCAGGAGAAAGGGGGGACGGTCGACGTCAGCGCCGCACTCCATCAGGCAATCTTCTTCCCTTTCTGGATATGCTCCATGAGGGGTTTGCCGCTCCCCCTCACCGCGTCCTCGGTGATCGTGCAGCTCGCGAGCCCGCTCTGCGAGGGTACCTCGTACATGACATCCAGCATTATTTCCTCGAGCATAAGCCTGAGGGCGCGGGCCCCGGTTCCCTTCTCAATCGCTCGCCGGGCCAGCTCCTGGAGCGCCCCTGGAGTGAAATTGAGCTCCACCCCTTCCATCGCGAGCAACGCCTTGTACTGCCGCACGATGGCATTGCGCGGTTCGGTGAGTATCCTGACGAGCTCTTCTTCGCCGAGCGCGGAGAGGGCGGCAACCACCGCTATGCGGCCGACGAACTCCGGGATCATGCCATATTCGATCAGGTCTTCCGGCTGCACGTGCGAGAGGATCTCGCCGCGCCGCTGCTCGTCCCTCCCGGCGAGCTTCACGCCGAAGCCTACCCTCTTCCTGCCCAACCGCTTCGTGACGATTTCCTCCAGGCCGTGAAACGTTCCGCCGCAGACAAAAAGAATATTCGTCGTATCAACGGCGATGTACTCCTGCTGCGGGTGTTTGCGCCCCCCCTTGGGCGGCACATTCGCCACGGTCCCCTCGATGATCTTCAACAGCGCCTGCTGGACCCCCTCGCCGGAGACATCCCGCGTAATGGACACATTGCTCACCGTCCTGCGTATCTTGTCGATTTCATCGATATACACGATGCCGCGCTCAGCCCATGGGGTGTCATAGTTCGCCGCCTGGAGCAAGCGGAGGATCACATTTTCCACATCCTCTCCCACGTACCCCGCCTCCGTGAGCGTCGTGGCGTCGGAGATGCTGAAGGGAACATTGAGAATCTTCGCGAGGGTTTTCGCGAACAGCGTCTTCCCCGAACCCGTCGGGCCGATGAGGAGAATGTTGCTTTTCTCCAGTTCGACATCGGCTTTTGTTTTTTCGTGCGTGAGGCGCTTGAAATGGTTGTGGACGGCGACCGATATCGAGCGCTTGGGCTTCTCCTGGCCGATCACGTACTCGTCGAGGTGGCGCTTGATCTCCGCCGGCTTTGGGACTTTCAATCGCCGGGGTTCGGGGGGCTGGTTGAGAAAGTTCCTGCACAGCTCGACGCACCGGTCGCATATATTCGCCTCGTGCCCCGCGATGAGCTTCCCCACTGCGCCACGGTCGCGCCCGCAGAACGAACAGTACGTCGCCCCTCCGCGCTCCTGCGCACCCCGCGCCTTACTTGCCACCCTTGACCTCCTTCTGGGTCACGATCACCTGATCAACGAGGCCGTACTCCTTGGCCTCCTCCGAGGACATGTAGAAATCCCTGTCGGTGTCGCGGGCGATCGTCTCAAGGCTTTTGCCCGTGTGGTGCGCGAGGAGCTCGTTGATCTTTTCCCGCAGCCTCAGGATCTCCCTCGCCTGGATGCTGATATCCGCGGCGGCCCCTTGGACGCCACCCCACGGCTGGTGGATCATGAGCCGCGCGTGCGGGAGGGCGTAGCGCTTTCCCTTCGTCCCCGCGGCGAGGAGGAGCGCCGCCATGCTCGTCGCCTGCCCCACGCAATAGGTATTGACGTCGCACCTCACAAACTGGATCGTATCGTAGATCGCCAGGCCCGCCGTCACCGCTCCGCCCGGTGAATTAATGTAGAGATTGATGTCCTTGTCAGGGTCCTCCATCTGAAGAAAGAGCATCTGCGCCACCACAAGGTTGGACGCATTGTCATCGATCGCCGTACCGATAAAGACGATACGGTCCTTGAGAAGCCGAGAGTAGATATCGTACGCCCTCTCGTAGCGGCCGGTCGTTTCAACGACCATCGGTATGAGCTGATTGTTCATAACACCTCCATGACCCCACGTGTCTCACTATAACTGTAGCACGGTGAAAAGTCGATTGGTACGAAGAAAACGTGCTACTCCTTCGACTCTTTAATACGCGCGCGCCCCACGAGAAACGCGGTCACCTTTTCCATTTTGATCTCTTCTTCCAGGGCGCCCATGCGCCCCTCCTTCTCCAGCGAAACCTTTATCTGCTGAGGCTCCCGCTTCAACCTCACGGCAATCTGCCTGATACGCTCCTCCCGCTCTTCGGCTGAAACCGTTATCTTCTCCCGCTTCGCGATCTCATCGTAGATGCAACTGAGCGTGAGGTTTTTCTCCGCCTCCTTCCGGGATGCCGCCATCAGCTCTTCCTTGCGTTCGAGAATTTCTTCCTTGTTCACTCCCTGGCCGAGAAGCCTCGCCGCGGTTTTTTCAGCGATCGACGCCGCCTCGGCGCTCACCCGCGTCTGCGGCAACGGCACCTTGTGATGCTCCAGCAGGTAGTTGTTGATCTGCTCGACGACGCTCCGGTGCTCCCGCGCCTCGGCATATTTAAGGAGATCGGCCCTGATCGCGGCGCGCAGTTCGTCCTGGTTTGTGTAATCCCCGAGCTCTCTGCAAAAATCATCGGTGAGGGCGGGGGGCTTCTTCTGCTTGATCTCCCGGAGGATGACGGTGAAAGAAGCCTCCTTCCCGCGGAGGTTCTCCTGAGCGACGTCGGGGGGGAGGGTGAGCGTGAACGAGCGCGTCTCCTCTGGTCTCATGCCGTTCATCTTGTCGCAGAAGCCGGGGAGGAAGGACCCTGTATTCATCTCGAGCCACAGGCCTTTCCGCTCGTCAAAGATCTTCCCCTCAACCGCGCCGGAATAATCAAGGAGCGCGAAATCGCCCGCGGCGAGCGGCCTATCCTCCACGGGGAGGAATTCCGCGTGCTGATCGAGCAGCATGGCGATGTAGTGCTCGACCTCCTCATCTTTTACCGCGGCCTTTTTCCTCACGGCCTTGATGCCGCTGTACCCGCCCAGGTGAAATTCCGGCCACACCTCCACCTCAACCTCATAGCGGAACGGCTCTCCCCCCGCGAGCGGGAGCTCCTTTATATTGATGGTTGGATTGATTGCCGGCTTGACCTTCTTTTCCTTCAACGCCTCGGCGAATGACTCCCCCACGAGCCGCTCCTTGATGTCTTCCTTCACGCCTGAACCGAAATGGAGCTCCAGAACCTTCCTCGTGGCTTTGCCCTGCCTGAAGCCGGGGACATTGGCTGTCAGTGACAGCCGCTCGTAGGCAAGCTGGACCTCCTGACTCACACGCTCCGCGGGTATCTCAATCCTGAATTTTTTCTTGCACGGGTCAATCGTTTCTATCTTAATGTTCATTCCCGCATTCTTCTCGCTCATCTAAACACTCACTCTCCTCGCTTCGCTTCAGACCTTTGATGTCCCCCTGTGTCACTGAGCGAACTAATTTATGGAGCCCCACGGGCAAGCCCGTGGTTCCTCCATCACTTCGGCGGAATCCGCGTTCCGACGCTGAAGCTCTGGAGCGCAGGCGGATAAAAAAATGGAGCGAGCGAAGGGATTCGAACCCTCGACAGCCACCTTGGCAAGGTGGTGCTCTACCAGCTGAGCTACGCTCGCCCTTACTACAGCAACAACAGTTGCTAGTTTCTAGTCACTGGACTTTAATGCAAAACCCGGCTTTATTATGCCAAAAATTGTCGTCCAGCGCATTGATTGCAATGGCTATTTTCTAGAAACCATTAGCCGGGGAGTATTGTTGCAGTCATCGTGGCTTCTATCCAGGAACCAGTAACCAAAAATTGTTTTTGCTGTAGTACTGGTGCGAGAGGGGGGAGTCGAACCCCCACGCCTTTCGGCATAAGATCCTAAGTCTTACGTGTCTGCCAGTTCCACCACCCTCGCGCTGATCGCAGTTTAGAGTCGCGAGTTCCGAGTCACGGGCACACAGGGAGCAAAGGAAACAATTTGAAGTGCACTTTCTAAAACATAGGATTCCCGAAACCCGAAACTCGTAACCGTAGTTGCCGCAGCATCGAACTTTTTTGTTTCCTTCTGTGCTTTGCCCCCCGTAACCAGTAACCAGGAACCGTAGTTGCCGCAGTAATGGTACGCCACCTGGGACTCGAACCCAGAACCCCCTGATTAAGAGTCAGATGCTCTACCAGTTGAGCTAGTGGCGCATTTACCAACCATATGATATCAATGCTTAGGAGAAGGGTCAAGTCCCGTTGACTCATTAATAACCAAGAAACTATCACTCACTGAAAAACACGGTAATCCTTTTGCTCGCGGTGTTCTATTTTCTGAGCGTTCATCTCGGGAGAAAACTGAAACTCAATATCCTCCTAAAGAAAATCTACGAGAAGGCAAAGAGGTTTTTCCAGATCCCCGCATTCAGTCAATATGCACTTGCGGATGGGATCTACAGAATCCTCTTTGATACAAAATGGAGATACTCGCCGGCAAAAAAGACCTGTTCCATCCAACCAAGGCAAATTCTGCTATCGTTCGCCAAAACCTAAAAAATGGGGAAACTCCAGGGGGCTTTTGAATGGTAATGGGTCAGTTTTGCAGGGGTAACGGTAAATGATGTTCGCCACGGATTTTCACGGATAACCACACGGATGGCCGCAGATGAAGCTTTCTTTTCATCTGTGAATATCCGTCATAATCCGTCCCGCTTAGCGGGATCCGTGTGCGAAGTGTTGTCTCGCTATCCTGAGCGCGCGCCTGAAGGAAAGTCAGCAGATCCGAAGCCGGAACGCGTCAGGAAAGTAGCTCTGGCCGCCGACCACGGCGGGTTAGAGCTCAAAAATATTTTACGGGGCTATATTGAGGATCTGGGCTACTCGGTAAAAGACTTCGGCACCTACACGAAGGAGTCGGTTGACTACCCCGACTATGCCGCCAGGGTTGCCTGCGCGGTTGCCGAAGGGGCATACGACCGTGGCATCGTGGTTGACGGCGCTGGTATCGGCTCCTGCATGGCCGCCAACAAAGTGAAGGGCATCCGGGCTGCTATGTGCTACGATCTCAAGACCGCCATCAACAGCCGCGAACACAATAACGCGAACGTGCTCACGCTCGGGGGGCCTCTCCTGGAGACAACAGCAGCGAAGGGGATTGTGAAGGTATGGCTGGAGACACCTTTCGGCGGCGGCCGGCACCAGCGGCGCGTGGATAAGATCATGGCATTGGAAAAACCATAAACTCGAAAACCGAAACTCGAAATCTAAAACACAATGCACATAACTTTTTTCTGTTTCGTGTTTAAAATTTTTGGTTTGTTTCGGATTTAGGGTTTAGAGTTTCGGGTTTATTATCGGTAAATCGGGGGAAACTATGGATAAAACAGAACTTGCTCGACTGGTGACCCAGGAGGTGCTCGCGAGAATCAAGGGCGTGCCGACATCGGGGGATGGGCCGACCTGTACGCTGGCGGATGTCTGCTCCGCCTGCGGACGCTGTGTCATCGCGAGAGAGGATGCCGTCCGGCAGTTCATGCACAGCGGGGCCTCCCGCATCTCGGCGTCGAGGGGCGTGGGGAAAGTCGCGGAGGATCTCGCGCAGAAGATCGACCACACGCTCCTCAAACCCGACGCCACCGAGAAACAGGTGAAAAACCTCTGCGCCGAGGCGATGGAATACGGTTTCTGCTCTGTCTGTGTGAATCCGTGGTGTGTACCCTTGTGCGCGAAGGTGCTCCGGCGGAGCGGCGTGAAGGTGTGCACGGTCATCGGATTTCCACTCGGCGCGACCACTCATGAGACGAAGGCGTACGAAACCAGGAACGTGATCGGCGAGGGGGCGCAGGAGTGCGATATGGTCATCAATATCGGCGCGCTGAAGTCGGGCGACTACGGGCTTGTCGAGCGGGATATCCGGGGCGTGGTGAGGGCCGCGCGGTCGAACACGGTGGTCAAGGTGATCCTCGAGACCTGCCTCCTGACCGATGAGGAGAAGGTCAGGGCATGCGAGATTGCCAAGAAGGCGGGGGCTGATTACGTCAAGACGTCAACGGGGTTCAGCACGGGCGGCGCGACGGCCGAGGATATCGCCCTCATGCGCAGAACGGTGGGACCCGAGATGGGGGTGAAGGCTTCCGGCGGCGTCCGCTCCAAGGAAGACGCGGAGAATATGGTGAAGGCGGGGGCGACGCGCATTGGCGCGAGCGCGAGCGTGAAGATCGTCTCGGGCAAGGAGACGGGCGCAGAAAAGTACTGAATCAATTCAAGTCGTTTAAGTCGTGCCATGTAGTAAAACGCATTTGAGAGGGAGGTATAGTACCGTGAGTCATAGATGGATAACCATTATTTGCCTGCTGCCGTGCGTCGCGCTTGTGGCTTCGTGTTCCATGTACAAGACCTCCGCGAAGAACGGAGCACCCGTCGCCGTTGTCGATACCACGATGGGGAAAATCGCGTTCAGGCTCTTTCCCGATAAGGCTCCCAGGGCGTGCGAGAATTTCATCCTCCTGACCCAGCGGGGATACTACAACGGGGTCATTTTCCACCGGGTGATCAACAATTTCATGATCCAGGGGGGAGATCCCACCGGGACGGGGCGCGGGGGAGAGAGCGCATGGGGAGGCGCCTTCGAGGACGAGTTCAGCCCCGATCTCAAGCATGACAAGGCCGGGACTGTATCCATGGCAAACGCCGGCCCGAATACGAACGGCAGCCAGTTCTTCATCACGCTCGCCCCGACACCCTGGCTTGACAGCAAGCACACCATCTTCGGAGAGGTGATCGAGGGCATGGACGTAGTGAAAAAGATTGGCGAGGCGCAGACCGGGATGGCGGATAAACCCCTCCAGAATGTGGTGATGGAGAAGGTGAGCATAGAGTACCGTTGAGCGGCCCACCGCCCCGCAGGTGAGATGCACCGCACCGATTCGCCCCCCGCATGAATATCCAGAGACTCAATACAACCAAATATGAAAACTACCATGATAACCACAGCGCGGCCGTTGGCCGCAACCAATTTTTACCACTGAACCTGCCTGCCGGCGGGCAGGGACACTGAATTCACTGAACACAACATTCTACGGTAAAAAAAGTTACGAATACCAAGCGCAAAACTTTCTCAAATTAGAAAGTTTTGCACACTTGTAATACAGATGAACACGGATGTGAAAGCGGTTATTGGTTTCTGGTTACCAGTTTCTAGTTCCTTCAATTATAGTATCCATTTTAATCTGCGTGCATCCCTGCCGGCAGGCAGGTGCGTTCATCCTGTTTCGTGCGTATCCGTGGTGCATCATATGTCAATGCGTACTGTTGTTCCTCATTGGTGACGAGAAACCGGAGACCACCCTCGGGGATTTTCCGTGAAAATTAAAGCCACAATCGCGCTCCGGGGTCTTGTGCCCGACGCCCCTCTGTTTCACGTCATCTCTCCGGGCATGTATTCCGCCCCAGGGGTCAGCGGATGAAGCGCCCCTCCTCTCTCTCCACCGTGCAACGGCTCAAGGGCTTTATCGGCGTCTTCGTCTGTGCGGCAGCCATGTGCGCTCCACGCGGCCAGGGAGACGCCGTGGCGCGCGCCGCCTCCGTGCGTGTGACCTTCCTCGACGTGGCGGGCGATGGAGAGAAGGCGCAGGATGACAAAGCGGATGATCTCTACATGCGGCGCGTGAAGCGGTACTGGGGCAGCGGCGGCATTGGAGATTCGATTCTGATTGAAACGGGAGAAAAGAATATTCTCATCGACGGCGGCCTCTGGACCAAGGGCCGGTCCGTCGTGCTCCCGTATTTGAAGGAGCGGAAGGTCAAGCGGCTCGATACGGTCGTTCTCACGCACCAGCACGGAGACCACTACGGCGGGTTGACGGAGATCCTCGAGGGCATTCCGGTGGGGGAGGTGCTCACGAACGGCCTCACGCACTCCGCGAAGGCCTACGGGAAATTCATGGAGGCGGTCAAAACCTCGGGAGCGAAGTACCGGGTCGTAAAGGGAGGAGAAGGGCTTGACTGGGGAGGGGGAGTGAGGGCACGGGTGCTCCAGGTGGGAGGCAAGGGCATTCCTCAAGATGATTATAACAATAATTCGGTGGTGGTGCGCATGAGCCTCGGTGACGTGCATTTTCTCTTCCCGGGCGACATGGAGGATGATGAGGAGAGCGCCCTCCTCTCGTCCGGCAGCGAGCTCCAGAGCCAGATACTCAAGGTCGGGCATCACGGGAGCAGCTCTTCATCCACGTACGCGCTGCTCAAGCGGGTGCATCCGGCGATCGCGGTCATCAGCGTCGGCGAGGGGAACCGGTTCAGCCTCCCCCATCGTTCGGTGATTGACAGGCTCGAATCGGCCGGGTGCACGGTCTACCGCACGGATCTCGACGGGAGGGTCGTGGTGACGAGCGACGGCAAGACATGGGCCGTTGAGACGGAAAAGAAGAGGGCCGCCGGAGCAGTGGCCAGGAAAACGCTGAGCGAGGCGTTCTACAAATACGAGGGGGCGGCGATACGCTCCATGCGCGCGAGAGACTACGCCGCGGCGGCGGATTCTTTCAAGAAGGCCCTGGGGATCGAACCGCGGGACGCATCCGCGCGGAGCCGCCTCGGCTACTGCTATAAAAAAATGGGGCGAAGAGAAGATGCGGTCGAGGCGTTCAGGGAGGCGCTGGCGGTGGAACCGTGCGACCCGTACGCGAACCTGCATCTCGGGTTGATTAACTTCAGAGATGACAAAAAAGCGGCACTCAAGTATTTTGAGGATTACCTGAAATGCCAGCCCACGTCGAAATGGTCCTTCCTCGCCGAGGAGAAGATAAGCTCTATCCACAGCACGTGGGGCTGGGATCTGAAAAAGCAGGGGCGCGAGAAGGAGGCGCTCGCCGAGTTTGAAAAGGCCATCGCCATCTGCCGGGACAACGCCTTCCCCCATTTTCAGCTCGGCCTCATGTATGCCGGCAGCGATAAGGAGCGCGCGAAAAAGGAGCTCGCGAAATACCTGGAGCTTGAACCTAATGGCACATACGCGGAGACCGCGCGCGAGAAGCTCAAGGACCTCGAGGGCGCGCATGCCCGCTAGTGTAGTGCGTCTAACGCTTCTTTACATTTGTTTGGCTCATGACGGATTTTTATGATCGACAAAACAGAATCTGTAGGGGCCCCGATAAATATCGGGGCCCTCATCGAATGCCTTGGTATGCAGCGGGTTCGATAAATCCCTGCCTGCCGGTAGGCAGGGAACCCCTACAATAAAAGCAGAAGAATAATTCAGGCTAGCGCCATGCACCTTGTAATACTCGGCTCGGGTACCGGCGAGCCCTCTGTGAAGCGGGGGTCCCCCGGCATCCTGGTCGCGGCTGGTGACCGGCGCGTGCTCATTGACAGCGGCTCCGGCACGCTCAGGGCATTGCTTTCACAGGGGGTCACGTATCTGGATATTGACACAATCTGCTACAGCCACCTCCACTGCGACCATATCTCTGAACTTGCCCCAATCCTTTTCGCGATGAGAAACATGACAGTGCCCCGGCAGAAAGCGCTCACGCTCATCGGCCCACCGGGTCTTGAGTCGTACTACCACAGCCTGCGCGAGCTCTACGCGCCCACCCTCGATCCCGCGGGGTACAGGGTGCGGATCGAGGAGATCGGCGAGGGGGTGCTCGAACGTGGTGAGGCCACGTACCGGGTCCTCCCGGTGAGCCACTCGGCCTCGTCGATCGGCTACCGCCTTGAATCGGGTGGGAGGAGCTTCGCGTATTCAGGTGACACGGCGTACTGCGACAACATGGTCGCGCTCGGGCGCGATGCCGACCTGCTCGTGCTCGAGTGCTCTTTCCCTGACGAGCGGGAGGCCGAGGGGCATCTGACTCCCCGCCTCGCGGGCGCCATCGCGTCGCGTTCCGGATGCAAGAAACTTCTCCTCACCCACTTCTACCCCCTGTGCGAGGGATTCGACATTCTCGGTCAGTGCAGGAAGGTTTACCCGGGAGAGATCATCATCGCTTCAGATGGGATGGGGCTGGACATATAGACTAAACTTCAACCAAACAGCAAATTAACTTGCGGAATTATCTATTTAACAAACCTTTGGCATAGTTATGCCCTTATGGCGATTCCCCACAGGGAGGACCAAAAAATAATACTTGACTATCTGACACCCGATTCAATAAAATCCCCCTTTAACTCTTGCCAAGCATTACAAGAAATGCTATCATATCACTGTCTTGCGAAAGAAAGCAGGAAAGCAGCCAATGAACTCTATTAAAATAGGGCAGCTTTCTATCGGAGCGATCCCGCGGATTGTAGGAACTGTGTCTTCCCAAGACATCTTCCAGAATCTCGATTCGCACGAATCGCTTCCCTGTGACATTATTGAACTGCGACTCGATGAGATGTGGCCTGTCGATGACTGGTGGATGGAGAAGTGTGCCTCCCTCGAATCGCTTGGGTATCCGGTAATCCTCACCATACGTGCGGAGAATGAAGGAGGTAACTGGAAGGGAACCATGGAGGAACGCTTTTCAATCTTTACACGCGCCCTGCCAAGCATATCTGCGGTTGACATTGAGTTAAGCAATGGGGTGTCCTCCAAAATCTGCGAACACGCAGCAAAGCAGGGCATTAAATTGCTCATTTCCTTTCACGACTTTAACCGCACGCCCCCTATCGAAGAATTGCTGGCAAGGGTCAGTGAAGCGCGGGCAAAAGGCGCGGACATTGCTAAGATAGCTACAATGGTGAATTCGGCGCAAGATATTACCGTGCTCTCATCCCTGACAGCTAAAGCGAGCAAAGATAATCCGATATGCGTAATCGGGATGGGGAAACACGGCGTATCCACGAGACTGTCATTGCCAGCCATCGGTTCAGCATTGACTTATGGCTACCTTGATAAACCCAGCGCACCGGGACAGCTTCCCTGTTCGTCGCTGTGTCAACGATTACGCGAAGTAGTGCCTTCATTCAACGAAGACTTAATCATCAGAAAACAAATCCTAGAATACGTCTGAAGCAAAGTCGTATCAACTTGTGCTTCAATGCTTCCCCGTGCACTTCTTTCCGGTCTTTCGTTCAACTTTCTTATGCTCGATAGACATAAATGCTGATATGGCCTCTTTTACTGTGAGGGGGGTGAAGAGATAGAGGCTGTGTGCGATAGGATTTTTTAGCTGGCATTAGATTCTCCTTTAAGTAAGCTCCAATTGCTCTCCTTTTTCTGTATGCCGCTCCGCTTTTTTGAAGGTGGTGCTAACCTGCTTAACCGGCGGCATTTTTACCTGCTTCCCCGTCAGAAGATCCTCAATCGTTAGCAATTGAATCTTGGGATATTTCTTGTTCCATAGCTTCGACTCATAGAATCCAGCCGTTGCCGCTTCCGTCTTCATCGGCTTGGTCGGTTCCTCCATGGAGATCAAAACACCGATTGCGGCCTTCTCGCGGTCCACGACTCCGCGCAAATCCCGGATATGCGAAACGGTGGCATTACCGGCTTTGACAGATATGACTACTGTCTCAAACTTCCCGACCGTATCGCCTTGAAAGACAATCTTCCCGTCAATGCCCTTGTCCGCTCCCTTCTTGCCTTCCGCTGGACGCGCGCCGACAAGACCCAATGCCCACCATTGAAATTGATATGGGTCTGATTCTGCCAATGCAGCCGCATCCGGCACGCTCACAGGTTCGCCAACAACGGAAAAATAAGGTTTACCTGGAGATTCCTTTACTCCTTCAGCTTTCATATCGCGGCTTATAATTTCAATTCCGAAGGTATCCTTGAGGCGTTGCTTCATCAGGGTTATGGCGAGGTGTGTGATATCTATTCCTATCCAGTGACGTTTGAGTTTTTGAGCTGCGGCAATAGTCGTTCCGCAGCCGCAAAATGGATCAAGAACTGTCCCTCCTTCCGGGCATGAACTTTGGATAATTCTTTCTAGAAGCGCAACCGGTTTTTGTGTAGGGTACCCGAGACGTTCGCCCCCGGAAACTATTTCGATGTCGTTCCACCAATCTCCCAGGGGAACGCCTTCCTGTTCGTCAAGGTATCGCTTGAATCGTGGTATGCCCTTTCCGCCCCTTGGCACGACAACAAGACCCTTCGCATCCGCTTCCATCATGCGTTCCTTGGTCCATCTCCATACCTTTGTTATGCCTTTGAACTCATACGTAAGATTTGGACGGTCGGGATTAGGATTCAATAGACTGGTCAACTGATATTTCCGCCCTTTTTCATCTGTAAGGCTATATTGCTGTTCAGATTTCTCGGGATCATACGGCAGATATATCGGCGACCAGTAAACCGTCTCTGCATTCTTGGCAAAGGCAAGAATCACATCATGCGTTGATGCTAACCTTGTGAAGGCATGTCCCTTTGGATGTGACCGACGCCAAACGATTTCATTTCGGAAGTTCTCCGGTCCGAAGACAGCATCCATAAGCAGTTTCAGGTAGTGACTCGCCGCAGGATCACAGTGCAGATAGATACTTCCGGAAGACTTCAACGCTCGGCGCAATTCAATCAATCGAGGGCACATCATCACTAGATATGCCAGCATATCGCATGGGCCGAGGAAAGTGCGGAATGCCTGCATCACATCTGCCACTTTCCCGCCTGTTGTCACCAGTTCTGCAAATATCTTTTCATCTTCTTGACTCCATGTCCATGTATCTTCAAATGCCTGTATTTGAGATGCGGCGCGAGAACCATCCTGTTCCTTGAAAAGTACATTGTAGTTTTGATTACTCTTGAAAGGGGGATCAAGATAAATGAGATCAATGCTTTCGGAAGGAATATCGCGCCTCAGAATGTCGAGATTGTCTCCATAATATAATGTGTTTTCCATTTTTACCTCATTTCCTTAAGATATTTATATAGCGGTGGATAATCTGAGTATTTGCATACGATCTTGAATCCTTTATCACTACATATCCTCACTATTATTGTCTGAGCCCATCTATTTTCTGCAAAAGTTAACACTAGGGCCTCATGCCATTCTCTACCTGATCCTTTAAATCGGATGTCATAAAATCTGGGTTCTCTTGAAGCAAACTCCACTGTATCTAGTATATCCGTGGTAAAATTTACACCCATATTTCCAATATCATATTTTCTGATAGCTTTGTCCGATGAATATTCTATGAACGCACTTCCAGTGGGGATATCTTCTGGTTTAAGGTTTTTCATGTCATATACCGAAGCCTTAACCTCGCTTAGGGGATAATAACCGCTCTGTGACACGATAATATGCAATTTAGCTGAGGGCTGATCTGAACTAGGTATAACATGAAGATAACAAACGCTATTCGCCATTCTTATTTGCTGAAGTCCAGGGGAAATGATCGAGACAAGAAATCCAGTAAGTCCGATCCCTATAATTATTGTAGATATTGCCTTCCCATGATTCTTATATAGTTTTTTATTGGCCTTCATAGCTAACCCCAATATCACCAAGAGCATCTGGCTGCTGCTGGATGCATATATAAGAGGATCAACGTACAGAAAAGCCCGGATGATCCAATACAAACCGATTGTGCATAGAAGGCAGAACGCTGCATAGGTAACAAACGACAGATTCTTGAGTTTTGCTCTCCATTCCATGCCCCAAGTTTATCAAATTTGACGCTCATCTCTTATCACCATTACTTGTTATAATTTGAATCGCGGGAGGGATCATTATGGACATCCAAACTATTGCCGCCGCTGGTGCCGCTTGTCAGCAGGCTGTAAGCATCGTTCAATACTTTCTCAACAAGAGCAAAGAAGCCGCTGTCCAAGAGAAAGCTATTGAGCTGAGAAATACTATCTTTTCCATACAGGAGTATTTGTTTTCTGTACAAGCGAAAAATGCAGAACTGCTGGAATCTTGCCGCGAATGGAAAGAAAAAGCCTTGAAGAAAGAAGAATGGGCGAGAGAGAAGAAGAAATATACGCTTAAAGAAGTTATTCCTGGATCTTTTGTGTATACGCAGAAAAAACAAACTGATCTCTCTGAACCATTGCACTGGCTTTGTACAAATTGTTTCAAGGATGAGAAGAAATCTATTCTCCAGTTTAAAAAGATTCACACATTTGGGCCATCTTACTTTTGTTTTGAATGCAAAAATCATTTTGTCGTTCCTCCATCTATGATGCCTTAAGATTCAAGGGTTGATACAATATAGATATATATATGTCAACATAACTGCATAAAGATAGCCTCTTGTCGTTAGGTTTTTGAGGTACTTGTTGAGAGGGTATACTCTCCTTAACTTATAACCACGGGTAACAACAGATTAACACGAAGGATAATGTCCAAAGTGAAAAGTACAAAGTATGTTAGTGCTTCTGAATCTGTGTTCATCCGTGTTCATCTGTGGCTAATCATATTACGCCGTGGTTTTATATTTCGGCCTTCAATGTTGGTTGTATTGAGATGAACGCACACACAATCCTGAGAGCCATATGCCTGCCGGTGATCTTATTGATGGCCGCCGCCGCTGCGCCGGGGACGGAACGCACCGGCCTGCGGATCACCTACCCCCCCGTTCATTCAGTCACGCGGTTCCCGCGGACGAGGATTGCCGGTTCATGCGCCCCTCCGTGCAGGGTTTTTATTCAGGGGAATCCCGTGAGGGTGTATCCGACCGGCGCCTTTGTGGGACTCGTCCCGCTCAGTGAGGGAGAAAACGTGATCGAGGTGCTCGCGAAGAAGGGCGGGGAGGAAAAGAGGGAGCGCCTCACGGTGACATGCCGCGACCCGCTGGTGAGCTCCCCCGTCTCACCGCTCGCGATTGACGGGAGGATGGATGAGCCGGCTGTTGATACGGCGCTGTGCGCGGGAGACGAACTTCGCGTACAGCTCAAGGGGAGCCCCGGTGTGAAAGCGTTCTGGTCGCTCGGCGAGCTCGTGCGGAGTGCCCCTCTCAGAGAGATCTCGCCGGCTGATGAGGGACTTCTCCGGGGCATCCGTGGAATCTTCAGGGCTTCCTACCGGATCAGGGCAGGCGACCATATTGATAAGACCAGGGTGAGGTTCAGGCTTGTGTCGGGGAGGGGCGAAGAGGCATCGGCGTTTTCGCCCGGGCGCGTCACGATCCTCCCTCGCGAAGAACTCACGAAGGGTGAGGTGGGCGCGGGGGGCGCCGTTTTGAGCGGAGAACCGGGAGGGGAGAGGGCATGGGAGCTCGACGCCGGCACGCGGGTCAATATCTGCGGCGAGGCGGGGGGATATTGCCGGCTGAAACTCTCAAAGGGTGAGCGCTATTGGACGCCCAAGGAATGCGTGAAGCTTCTGAAGGGTGAGGGGGGCTGGAGCGCGGCAGCCGTCGGTGCGCCGTCACTATGTCGAAGTGAGGGCGGTGCGAGGCTCTCTGTGCCCTTGAGTGGCGCGGCTCCCTACAGGGTGACGCAGGCAGAGCGGAAAAATCTCCTGGTGCTCGAACTCTTCGGTGTCTCTCCACCTCGAGAGAAGATCAATCTCAAGGGGGTGCCGCCCGTCACGACGGTTGAATTTCCTGAAGCAGAGCTTGGCGCAGTGCGGATAGCACTGCACATGGGTGGCCGCGCGCAGTGGGGATACGGGTGCCGGCGAACGAAGGAGGGGATCGAGCTGTATGTCAGGGAATCTCCGGGGAGGAAGATAGGGAAGCTCGCGATTGTCATTGACCCGGGGCACGGCGGAACACAGATTGGCGCGGTGAGTCCGACCGGCCTTCAGGAAAAAGAGTTGAACCTCACGGTCGCCCGCGCGGTCGTGGATTATCTGAAGGGCGAGGGGGCGCGCGCCGTCCTCACAAGGAACGCAGATGAAACGCGCTCGCTTGCTGAAAGGATTGAGCGGGCCCGCGCGGAGCGGGCGGATATTTTCGTGAGCATTCACCACGATTCATGTCCGGGGCACTGCGACCCGCTGAAGCGGCGCGGGGCGCGGGCCTACTACGGCATCCGGCACTCCAGGCTGCTCGCGGAGCGAATTGTAAGGAAGATTTCGAAAACAGGGATAAAATCCAATGGAAGCGCTCAGGGAAACTATGCGGTCATCCTGCCGCCGGGCTGCCTCGCGGTGCTCGTGGAGTGCGGCTACCTGTCGCACCCGAAGGACGAGGAGCTGCTCGTGCGGAAAAAGTTCCTCGCCGAGCTCGGGCGGGCGATCGGCAAGGGGATTGTGGAGTATGTGGAAAAGCATGGCTGATTCAACCACTGAGGGCGCTGAATTCACTGAAGAGGAACGAGAAGAAACGAAATTATTAATGGGAGCACTTTATTTTTTACACTTTCTGCCATGGTCATTGCGATCCCGCCTTGGCGGGGGAAGCAATCTCCTGCTGCCCAATGAGTTGAGATTGCTTCGTCACTGCGTTCCTCGCAATGACATGTCAGATATTTTATGTTCCCCGTAATAATTCAGTGTCTTCAGTGTTTTCAGTGGTTGTTATTCAACCGCTGAAGGCATTGGAGTCAGTGGTTCGGAGTGCGATGATGAGAATGCAGGGCGAGCGATTCATCTTTGGTTTTGAGGCGGGAAGCGTCACCGCGCCCGTGGAGAAAATGATTGCCGAGTGGCGGATCAGCGGCGTGGTCCTGTTTTCAAGGAATGTGAAAAGTGCGCGTCAGCTCGCGTCCCTCTGCCGCGAGCTCCAGGCGATACAAAAACGGGTGAGCCCGCTGCCGCTCATCATCGCGGTGGACCAGGAGGGCGGGAGCGTGAATCGCATCGCTGACGGGGCGACGCATTTTCCATCGCCCATGGCGGTCGCCGCAGCCGGCGACGTCGACCTCGCGGGCAGGATCGGCTACGCCATGGGATGCCAGCTCATGCGCCTCGGGGTCAATATGAATTTCGCCCCCGTCCTCGACATTAACACGCGTAAGAATAATCCCGCCATCGGCGTGCGATCGTTCGGCGAAAATCCCGAACAGGTAGCGGCATTTGGTGCGGCGATGATCCGCGGGATGGAGAGGGCCGGCGTGGCATCCGTGGCCAAGCATTTCCCCGGGATCGGTTCCGCCGAGCAGGATCCTCACGCCGAAACGCCTGTGATCACCAGGAGCGCTGAGGAGCTTGAGCGGGAGGATCTCATCCCCTTCGCGCGCGCGGTGGATGCGGGGGTGTCGGGTATCATGATAGGGCACGCCAGGTACCCCGCGCTCTCTGCGGACCCCGCGAGTTTGTCCGGGGCGGTAGTCCGGGGGCTCCTGAGAGGAGAGCTCCGGTTCAGGGGGCTCGCGATCACGGATGACCTGGAGATGGGGGCGGTGGGCGCGAGCCGGTCCGCGGGAGATGCAGCGGTGAAGGCCTGCGGTGCGGGTGCGGATCTATTGCTGGTGTGCCATTCTGGCGACGCGCAGGCGGCCGCGATGGCCGCCCTCGCCGGAGCGCTCAACAGCGGAAAGCTTCGTCCGGAGAATATCACGGGGAGCGTGGAACGGCTGCGTGCGTTCAAGGAGCGGCTCCTCGCGCGGCTCACGGCGGCGCACGACGGAGCGCCGGAGAACGGCGAAGATCTGGCGCGGGAGGCGGCTGAGCGGGCAATCACGCTGGTGAGCGATGGAGAAAAGGTCCTCCCCCTCCGCATGGGGCCGGGAGAAAAACTCCTCGTCCTCTCACCGGTCCTTGGACCCCTCACCGCGGCCGAGGATGGCGCGGCCGCAGAAGGGACGCTCGCCGGTTTCATCGGGGCGCGCCACCCGATGACCGAGACGGTGCCTTTTGAGATCGTTCCCTCGCGAGGCAATTTTGACCGGATACGCGAGGCGCTCCGCGGCGCGCGCGCGGTGGTGATGGGCACCTGTAATGCGCACCTCTATGGCGAGCAGGCGCGCCTGGTGCGAGAGGTTGCAGCGGCGGGGAAACCGACGGTGTTTGTCGCGCTCAGGAATCCCTATGATGCCGAACTGTACCCACCCCGCGCTGCCAGGCTGGCCGCGTACGGCTCGGACGGCCACACCCTCTGCGCCCTTGCCAGGGTGATGTTCGGTGAGCTACCCACGCGCGGGAGGCTCCCTGTGACGCTTGATCTTTAACAAACCGTCCATAGTCCATGGTCAATAGTCCATAGACGTAAAAGGGCCATGGACTAGCGACTATGGATTATCCAAAATGAGAAGCAGTGGAAAAGATGAAGTTCGCGTGGGAACGGCGGGTTGGGATTACGAGGACTGGAAGGGCATCGTGTACCCGCTCTCGAAGCCGATGGGCTTTGATCCCCTCGAGTACCTTTCGCGGTATTTCGACTGTTGTGAAATCAACAGCACGTTCTACCGGATCCCCGACCGCCGGGTGTGCGCGAGCTGGATGAGGAGGGTCGAGAGGAACGGCCGCTTCAGTTTCACGCTCAAGCTCTATCGTGGATTCACCCATGAGCGAGGCCCTCTCGCAGGGAGAGACGCCGGGCTGTTCCGTGAGGCGGTCGCGCCGATCCTCGAGGCGGGAAGGTTGGGGTGCGTGCTGATGCAATTCCCCTGGTCGTTCAAGAATGCCGCGAAAAACCGCGATTACCTGCGCGGGCTCTTCCAGGAGTTTTCGGCTCTGCCGCTCGTGCTCGAGGTGAGACACACGAGCTGGAACGTGCCGCCCTTCTACGACTTTTTAAGCGAGCACGGCGTGGGCTTCTGCAATATTGACCAGCCGCTCTTCTCCGGTTCGCTGGAGCCGTCCGCCCGGAGCACCGCGCGCGTGGGGTATTTCCGACTCCACGGGCAGAACTACGACGACTGGTTCCGCGAGGGCGCGGGGCGCGACGCCCGCTACAACTATCTCTACTCCGAAGAGGAGCTGGCATCATGGATCGCGCGGGTTGAGGCCGTCCGCGAGCAGGTCTCCTCCATCTACGTCATCATGAATAACCACTTCAAGGGGCAGGCGGCCTGTAACGCGCTCCAGGTCAAGGCACGCCTATCGGGGTCTCAGGTTCCCGTTCCCCCGAGCCTGCTCGCGGCCTTCCCGCAGCTCGAGAAGGTACGCAGACCTTACACTGGGCAGGGAGATCTGTGGTGAGGTAATTACTCAGATAAGCGGGGGATGACCACATTGTAGCAGATGATGCAAGATTGAGCTGCGGCCCGAAATGGCGGATAATGTAGGGGTCGCCTGCCTGCCGGCGGGCAGGGATTCATCCGACCCGCTTGGCGGGCTTGATGAATCAAGCCCCTACAGGGAGAAATACTTCTGATTACATTTCACCTATCAGGTGAACGTTTCGATATGTTATCCGCCATTTCGGGTGCGGATTTGCGCGGATGAACGCAGGTACAATGATGGTGCAATCCGCGTCTATCCGCGGCGGCGAGGGAAAATCATATTGACCCTGAAAAAGCGGCGTGGTAGAGTGGGCATTGTGCAGAACTGGAACTGCGGGAGGCGGTTTTAACACGAGCCGCCCTCGATTCACTCGCCCCCTGTGGAGCGTGCTGGAGGCATCATTGATTGATCCCCTCCTTGAAGAAGAGATCGAATGCATCAACGGACTCGTCCGCATGTGGGATAGCCTCATGGAGCGAGTAGAGGAAACACGCGGGGGTGGGGGCGTGCGAGAAGATTCAGCGAAGGCCTTTATCGTCGCGCGCGATGAGATCGCCAGGCGATACACGGCGATAATGGCCCAGCTTGAGGTTGCGCTGGACGAGCAGGACGAGCTGCTTCAGATGCTCGGACGCATGAACTCATTGGGTGCGGTTGCCCTGCTCCCGGATATCCAGTGGAAGAAGCTGGAAGAGGCGAGGGGGCGCGTGGAGGTGAGTGTGCAGGGCCTCCTGGGGGCGTTGCAGAACCGACAGCGCGCCCTGGCGGGGGTGAACGGGAATCTCATCCTCGTGCGGCGGGTGGCAGGATCCTGGCCCTGCAGGCTGCTGTACCTTGCGGTCGGGATTGTAGTTATCTTTCTTGTGCTCAGTAAGATTATGCTGTAAACTTGGAGCGCATGGATATTCAGAGGGTGCGGCATATCCGGGAAACAGAATCTGCGCTGCACCCCCTGGTGCGTATACATGCGGTTGCCCGCTGGGCGGAGAGGCGATGCGGCTCAAGTCTGTTACGTAAGGAGGGGACACAATGACAAAGCGAGAGCTGGCGATTAGAATCGCGAGTGAAACGAAATTGCCGCAGCAGGCGGTCAAGGAGGCCATTCAGAAGATGCTCGATTATATCATCGAGAGCCTGGCTTCAGGCAAGAGCGTTGAACTCAGAAATTTCGGTGTGTTCAAAGTGCGCACGAGGAAAGCCCGTTTGGGGCGAAATCCAAATAAACCGGAGCAGGAAGTCCGCATCCCTGCAAAGCGGGTCCCCGATTTTAAGCCGGGGAGAATTATGAGGGCTAAGGTAGAGAGGCCTTTATAAACGGGGCGACCGGATCGCGGCGAATAGTGTCCCTGATTCATGGGAATAATAAGTGTGAGATGGATACGCGAAGGCCCTGACCCGCCACGGGTTGGGGCCTACCTTTATAGAGACAGGATTAAGGATTAAGCGCTAAGGATTAAGCATTATTAATGGGAGCACTTTATTTTTTACACTTTCTGCCATGGTCATTGCGATCCCGCCTTGGCGGGAGAAGCAATCTCTTGGTGCCCAATGAGTTGAGATTGCTTCGTCACTGCGTTCCTCGCAATGACATGTCAAATATTTTATGCTCCCCGTAATAACTGATGACCAATGGAGGCTTGCTACTTAATCCTTAGTGCTTAATCCGGGCATTCGTTTGGGGTTTGCCGAGGGTATTATGAAAATACAGCGACCACGGGGAACAGCCGACATCCTCCCCGATCAGGCGAGACGATGGCATTTCGTCGAAGACGTCATTAGACGCGTCGCCGCGCTCTATAATTACAGGGAAATTAGAACACCGATTTTTGAGAGCACCGATCTTTTCGTCAAAAGCGAGGGGGAATCGACAGACATTGTGAGCAAACAGATGTACACATTCAAAGATCGGGCAGGCCGCAGCCTCACTCTTCGCCCGGAGATGACGCCAAACGTGATCAGGGCATATCTGGAACACTCTCTCAATCAGAAAGAAAAGTTTATCAAGCTCTACTACATGGGACCGATATTCCGCTACGAGAAGCCTCAGTCCGGACGTTATCGCCAACACCACCAGTTTGGCGTCGAGGCGATCGGGAGTGCAGAGCCGGCGCTGGACGCTGAGGTTGTTGAAATGATGATGCACCTTTATCAAAAGCTGGGGCTTGCTGGATTAAAGGCAATTATTAATAGTGTGGGCTGTAGAAAATGCCGGCCCGGCTACAATGCTTTGCTGAAAAGCTACCTCGGGACGAAGCTGAGAGAGTTGTGTGCCGACTGTCGCAGGCGTGCTGAAGTAAACCCTTTGAGGGTATTTGATTGCAAGGAGCCTGTGTGTTCGGCAGCTATTCGTCAAGCACCCAAGGTGTGTGATAACCTTTGCGACGCATGCCGCGATCACTTCCGTACATTCCGTGATCTTCTGAAGGAATCAGGAATAGATTATCAGGTGAAGCCGGAGCTTGTTCGAGGGCTCGACTACTACACGCGCACGGCGTTTGAAATAGTTTCTGAAAACCTTGGAGCGCAGAACGCCGTCGGCGGCGGGGGGCGCTATGATGATCTCATCGAATCACTCGGCGGCCCGCCCACACCGGCAATTGGCTTCGGCACAGGCCTGGAGCGGATACTCATGGTAATGGAAGATCGCGGGGTGGCGATCCCCGATGAAGGCGCGCTCAGCGTGTACCTCGTCGTGTGGGAGAAAGAGGGGATGGACGCCGGCAGGAAGCTCCTGCGGTCGCTGCGGATGGGGGGTGTGGCGGCTGAGATGGACTACGGCATGAGCAGCCTCAAGTCGCAGCTCCGGCGCGCGGACCGGCTGGGGATTCCCTTTGTGCTCCTTCTCGGGAAAGACGAGCGCGCGCGGGGAAAGGCAAAGCTCAGAAACATGAAGACGGGAGAAGAGCGCGAGGTCGCGCTGGACAGCGCGGCGGAAGCGATCAGGCAGCTGGCAGGCGGCTAAGACCTCCATGCCCATCCGCGGGTAGTGTCAAAAGTTTCATGAAAGAACTAAATGCAACCACAGATTGCACAGATACTTGTAAATATTTTTTAGGGGGAAGGAGTCTGCGTCAATCTGTGGTGAATAAATCTGTGGTAAATGGAGAAGGGAAAGAGTTTCCATACAACGGCTTAATTATACGCATGTTACCACAGATAAATCACCACTGATTTACTCAGAAAAGGCGTAAATAATCTGAGAAATCTGTGGTTGCTTTAAAGAAACTTTTGACATTACCCACCCGCGAGGTGGAAGGGGTATCGATAACACGGCGGTAAAAGGCAACATGGAAAACTACGCACGGACACACCATTGCGGTGAGCTGAGGGGCACGCACGTCGGATCACGGGTGAGGCTCTGCGGGTGGGTCCACCGCCGCAGGGATCATGGCGGCCTCGTTTTCATTGATCTTCGCGACAGAGAGGGGATCACACAGGTCGTCTTCAATCCGGAGATCGCGTCTGATCCGCACGCGAGAGCCGAGGAGTTGAGGAGCGAGTGCGTCATCGCGATCGCTGGCGCGGTCCGCCGCCGCCCTCCCGGCACCGAGAACACCAGGCTCGCCACCGGCGAGGTGGAGGTGCTCGCGAATGAACTCCTCCTGCTCGCCCGGGCCCAGACGCCTCCCTTCAGCATCGAGAGCGAGGAGGAGGTGAGCGAGGAATTGCGGCTCAAGTACCGTTACCTCGATCTGCGGCGCCCCGAGCTTCAGCACGCGCTCAAACTCCGGCACCGCGTCATGCTCGAGACGAGAAATTACTTTGATTCGAAGGGGTTCCTGGAGATTGAGACCCCCATCCTCACCAAGAGCACACCAGAAGGGGCGCGAGATTATCTCGTCCCGAGCAGGACGCAACCCGGCTCGTTCTTCGCCCTCCCGCAGTCGCCCCAGCTCATGAAGCAGCTGCTGATGGTCGCCGGGATGGACCGGTACTTCCAGATATGCAAGTGCTTCCGGGACGAGGACCTGAGGGCCGATCGCCAGCCCGAATTCACGCAGATAGATCTGGAGATGAGCTTCGCGCGGGAAGACGATATCTTCTCCGTGGTCGAGGGCCTCATGGCGCGCCTCTTCAAAATTGCGCTGGGGCTGGAGATTCCTGTTCCCTTCGCGCGCGTGGCGCACGCGGACGCACTGGCTCGTTTCGGGACCGATAAGCCGGACCTCCGCTTCGGGATGGAACTCAGGGATGTGACGGAGATTGTGCGCGGGTCCCGCTTCAACGCGTTCGAATCAGTCCTCGCTCAGGGGGGACGGGTGAAGGGCATCATGGTGCCCGGAGGCGCTTCCTGCTCGAGATCAGCGCTCGACGAGCTCACGACCTTCGCGGCGGGGCATGGCGCAAAGGGGCTCGCGTGGTTCAAGGTGATGGCGGACAGACTTGAATCACCCCTGGTAAAATTCTTTCAGGAGGAGCAGGTGCTCCGCCTCCGCGAGGAGCTCGGTGGTTCCCCGGCGGGCGGCCTCATCCTCCTCGTCGCGGACACCCTCCCCGCGGTGTACGCGCCGCTCTCCGCCCTCAGGAACCGGCTGGGGCGGGAGCGCGGCCTCATCGAGCGCACGGCATTCCGGTTCGCATGGGTCGTTGATTTTCCACTCTTCACGTACAATGAGGAGGAGAAGAGGCTGGAGAGCGAGCATCATCCCTTCACCTCGCCGAAGCGCGAAGACATCCCCCTCCTGGACGATGAGCCGCTCAAGGCTCGCTCCGCCTCGTACGACCTGGTGTTGAACGGCTGTGAGATAGGCAGCGGGAGCGTGAGGATCCATGAGGAAAAGCTCCAGCATAAGATCTTTGAGCTCCTCACGCTGGACGAACGGGTCATCGAGGAACGTTTCGGATTTTTCCTCGAAGCGTTCCGCTATGGCGCTCCGCCCCACGCCGGATTCGCCATCGGCCTCGACAGGCTCGTGATGATCATGGCGGGGAGGGAGACCATCAGGGACGTGATCGGTTTCCCCAAGACGCAGAAGGCATCGTGCCTCATGACCGGCTCTCCCTCACCGGTCAGCCCCGAGCAGCTCAGGGAACTCCAGATCCGCGTCGGGCAATAATGCAGGGACAAGGGATGAGAGATACGGGATAAGGGGTGACGATGGCAGAAGTACGTTTGGATTTCGATACCCCGCATCAGGTGAGCGCCCTCTATGGCAACTCCGAGGAGAACCTGAGGATCATCGAAAAGGCCTTCGGCGTGACCATCGTCCCCCGCGCCAACTTTATCAAGATAACAGGGGATGAGCCGGGCCTGGAAAAGAGCAGGACGCTCTTCGGCGAGCTGGCCGCGGTGGTGCGCGATGGACGGATGATACGCGGCCACGAGCTCAAGTACGCGGTGAGGGCCATCGTGCAGCACAGAGAGAGGGAGATGCAGTCCTTTCTGGCGGAGCGCATCAGGGTCTCCTCGAAGAAGATGTTCGTGACGCCCAAGACCGAGGGGCAGAAAGTGTACGTGGACGCGATAAGGAAGTACGATATCGTGTTTGGCATAGGCCCCGCCGGCACGGGAAAGACCTATCTCGCCATGGCGATGGCGGTCGAGGCGCTGCTCGAAGAGCGGGTGGGCCGGATCGTCCTCACGCGGCCCGCGGTGGAGGCGGGCGAGTCGCTGGGATTCCTGCCGGGAGACCTCTACGAGAAGATCACCCCCTACCTCAGGCCGCTCTACGACGCGCTCTACGACATGATGGAGGTGAGCCAGGTGCAGCGGCACATCGAACGGGGGATTATCGAGGTTGCGCCGCTCGCCTACATGAGGGGCAGGACGCTCAACGACTCGTTCATCATCCTCGACGAAGCGCAGAACAGCACGAGCGAGCAGATGAAGATGTTTCTCACGCGGCTTGGGTTCGATTCAAAAACGGTGATCACCGGTGATATCACCCAGGTCGATCTTCCCGGGCACCGGCAGTCCGGCCTCGTGCAGGTGCAGTCCGTGCTGGAGGAGATCACGGGTATCAGGTTTGTGTATTTCACCGAGCGGGATGTCGTGCGCCATGAGCTCGTGCAGGAGATCATCAGGGCGTACGAGAGAATCCCCAGGAGTGGGTGAGGGCGGCCGTGAGGCGCGGCCAATCATGGAGCGGGTGAATACGGCGATGAGATTCTTGACTCGATACAGTCTTCGAAAACAGGGGCTCACCGGGAAAAAGCTCAGGAAAGAACATCCCCGGGGGGGGATGCATGGCGTCCTGGAGGGGAGTCATTTCGTCAAGGGGCTCATCGCAGTCAGCAGCTGTGCCGGGGTTGTGGCGATTGTTCTCCTGGGGAGGGAATCGCACCGTGAGGCGCTCGATCTGTACGTTGGTCAGCCGGCCCCACGTGACGTGTTCGCTGATATTGGTTTCTCGTATGGGGATGGGGAGGCGACGGGAAGGTTGAGGATGGAAGCCTCCCAGAAGGTGCCCCCTCAGTACGGTTTTTCTACGGAGAAACTCAAGGAGTGCGCGCGCCAGTTCAGAGATACGCTCGGGGCGGCGACTGAGGAGCAAGCGGTTGAACGGGCGAAGAGACCCACGGTTGAAAAGAGCGGCAAGGGTGAATATGGACACGCGTCCCCTCTGAAAGCCCGTGATTTGGAGTCGCTCAAGCAGGCGCCTGATCCCGCGAGGCTCGCGGCCCAGATGGGATCTTCTCTCATAGTGCTGGGCGGCCATGATGCACAGGTCATTCGCGATGTCGCGCGCGGGGGCGAGTGGACGGAAGGCTCTCAGGACGGTGAGCGCCAGCGGAGTGCGCTGCTCAGGGCCGCGCGAGAGGAAATCGAAAAGTGGGCGGTGGGCGTGTTTCCGCGGGACCGACGGATGAGAGAGGCGGCGGGGAATGCGCTCACCCTCGCGTGCGAGTGGAGCATCGATTACGATGAAGTGCTCACCCAGCGCGTGAAAGACATGGTTGCAGCCCGGATAAAGCCCGTCATCACTCTGGTGCAGCCGGGGAGAAAGATCATCGAGAAGGGGTATGAGGTGACGCCGCAGCAGATGGATATATATTCGGCGTATCTCGCGCGGCGCGAGCAGGTTGAGCCCGTCGCGCAGAGAATGAGGGAGCGCCTCTACTATACCCTCGGCCTGACGCTCCTCATGGTGATGTTTCTCATCGTGTCGCGGCGGTACCTCAGATACTACCAGGATCAGATTTACCAGAGCAACTCAGCCCTCTTCATGCTGGAGCTCATTGTGCTGGGCGCGCTCCTGCTCTCCCGCGGCATATCACTGATTCCGTTCGGGACAATTCAATCGAGCTGGAACAATATCTTTTACTACCTCGTGGCGGTTTCTGTCCCCGCCGCGGCGATCCTGATGACCTTCCTGCTCAACCGCTCCCTCGCCCTTTTTTTCGCGATGCTCATCGGCATACTTGTCGGCATCATAAAAGGCTTCAGCCTCCCGTACACGATCGTTGGCATCGTGGCGGGGATTGTGGCGGTGTACGCCAGCGTCGGCGTTCGGCGCCGCAGCCAGCTCGTCAATGGGGGCGCCACGATTGCCCTGGCGAACATCATTACCATCAGCGCCCTCGGCGCCATCGGCAACCTGAACATTATCTCCGCCACGGTGGGATACCGCGCGGCAGGAGGGTTTCTCTCGGGCATGCTCGCATCTTTTATCGCGGCGAGTTTCCTGCCGCTCTTCGAACATGCGTTCAACGTGGTCACGGATATCCGGCTCCTCGAACTCTCCGACCTCAACCACCCGCTGCTCAAGATGATGTTTATCGAGGCGCCTGGCACCTACCACCACAGCATCATGGTGGGGAACCTCGCTGAGGCGGCTGCCGAGGCAGTGGGGGCGAATCCGCTCCAGGTGAGGGTCTGTGCCTACTTCCACGATATTGGGAAAATGAGAAAACCGGAATATTTTACGGAAAACGAGCTGTACGGCAAGAACATGCACATCGAGCTCAACCCTCGCATGAGCAGCCTGGTCATACTCTCACACGTGAGGGATGGGGTCGATATGGCCATCACATATAAACTCAACCGCAAGATCATTGATGCCATACGGCAGCACCATGGGGACAGTCTGGTCTATTTCTTCTACCGACGCGCCGAAGAGACCAAGGCAGAGGGGGAAGAGGTTGCACAGGAGGACTTCCGCTACGAGGGGCCCAAACCACAGAGCAAGGAAACCGCGATCCTCCTCATCGCGGATGCCGTGGAAGCCGCCTCGCGCAGCCTGGGCCGGCCGACGCCGTCGCGCATCAAAAATCTTGTGCAGGAGATCATCAACCAGCGCATCATCGACGGACAACTCGACGAGTGCGATCTCACGTTCAACGAGCTGCGGCTCATCGCGAAGAGATTTGAGCACATGCTCAACAGCACCTTTCACGCACGCATCAAGTATCCCGAGAGAGGCGACGATGCTGAGGGGCGGGAGCTGCGAAATGAGCGTTCTGGTGAGGAGCCAGCTCAAAAAAACAAGGATTGATTCAGCGGAGGCCTCCCGCTTCGCGCGATTCATCATGGGGCGGTTGCGCTGCGCGAGGGGCGCGGAACTGAGCGTCCTCTTTGCGGGAAACCGCGCCGTGCGGCGGCTGAACCGGGAATACAGGGGCGTGGATCGAACGACCGACGTCCTGGCGTTTCCCCTGAGCAGTCGGCGGGCCGAGGCCCTGCGCGCCGGTGCGCTGGGCGACGTGGTTATCTCGGTTGACCGCGCGCGCCGGTGCGCCCGGCGGCTCCGGACCACGGCCAATGCCGAGATACTGCTGTACCTCACCCATGGCATTCTCCACCTGTGCGGTTTTGATGACCGCACCGCTCGGGGGCGGGTGAGAATGGAGCGGCGGCAGGAGGCGCTCATCCGTCAGGCATTGAAGAGGAGATCATGGAACGTCATAAGTTAGTCGAGAGCTTCACGTGCGCCATAGAGGGCATTACCTACGTGCTCAGGACGCAGCGCAACATGCGCATTCACCTTGTCGCCGGCGCGGGGGTGATCGTCGCAGCGCTCGTCTTCAGCATCCCCCGCGTGGACTTCCTGCTGATCTGCATCGCCATTTTTTTCGTGCTCTTCGCCGAGATGGTCAATACCGCGGCGGAACTCACCATCGATCTGATCAGTGAAACCTACCATCCGCTCGCAAGGATCGTGAAGGACATCGGAGCGGGGGCGGTGATGCTCTCCTCGATCAATTCGATCGTCATCGGCTACCTCGTGTTCATGAGGCAGCTTGAGCGGCGGGCGATCACAGGGGCCGATTTCATCAAGGGCCTTCCCGCCTATGTGAGTTTCCTCGTCCTCCTTATCGTGATCGTCGTCACGGTGCTCATGAAGATCGTCGTTGGCCGTGGCACCCCGATGAGCGGGGGGATGCCGAGCGTGCACAGCGCGGTCGCGTTTGCGGCGGCTACAATCGTTTCGCTCCTCGTCCCCGCCTCGTTCCCGGTGATCCTGTTGTCATATTTTCTCGCGCTCATGGTGGTGCAGGGCAGGATCGCGGCGGGGATCCACACGTTCCCTGAGGTGATCACGGGTGCGCTGCTCGGTTTCCTGATCACGCTCACACTCTATCACCTGTATCGGTATGCAACTGCGGGGTGCTAGGTAATGGACGGGGGGATAACGCGGAGTTTACGGTCGGCACGTGATCCGTGGTGAGTCGTCTCGAAGGCGTCTGTAATGTACGTGAGCGGGGATACACCGCGATGCTCATCTGGCTTCTCATCGTCATATTTCTTTCCATAGTCTTCTTCTGCACACTCAGCAGCGTCGCACTGAACGCGATTCCTCTCGAGCGCCTGTGGCGGTTGCGGGAAGGCGGCGGGAGGAACGCGGCGGGTGTGGAGTACTGGGTCACGCATTCCCAGCAGATCACCTGGGCATGCCGGGTGGCGAGCCGGATTTCCTGCGTCGCCCTCGCGCTCGTCCTGGCGACGCTCATCGAAGGGAAGCCCCTGCCGCTGTACGCCTTTATTATCGCGCTCCTGGTGACCACTATCCTCGTCGCCTTCCCTGGGAGCCTGCTCCCCTCAGCCTGGGCGCAGCTCGCGGGGGAGAAGATAGGCTTGAGCCTCCTCCCGCTGATCAGGATTCTCGGGTTTATCCTCACTCCTTTGGCGGTGGGGTGCTATGCGATTTTGAATGTTATTATGAAACCATTCGGCATCGCCACGCTCAGTTTTAAGCCGCTCCACCTGAGGAGCGAGATCGAGCAATGCGTAGGGGGACTTGAGAAATCGGGCAGGCTCTCCGGTGAGGAGAAGAAGATGGTCAGGCGCATCTTCGGCTTCGGCGAGCTGGAGGCGAGTGAGATCATGACACCGCGGGTGTCCATCCTGTGCCTCTCGGAGAATGAGACTGTGGCGCGCGCCCTCGATCTGATCAGGGCTGAGCGCCTTTCGCGCATCCCTATCTTCAGAGGGAGCCCCGACAGTGTGGTGGGGATCCTCTACGCGAAGGATCTATTGAGCCGGTGGGGTGAGGTGGGGATAGAAACACGCAGGGTCGGGGAGCTCGCGCGGGAGCCGCTCTTTGTCCCCGGGGCAAGCAGGCTCGGGAGCCTTTTTTCGGAGATGCGCAACAAGAGGGTCCATATGGCGATCGTCGTGGATGAGTACGGGAGCACGATCGGCATGGTGACGATGGAGAATATCCTTGAGGAGATTGTGGGGGAAATACGGGATGAGCATGATTCCGCGGGGGACACTCCCTGTGAGAAGATCGGCGAGGGAATGTATCGGGTGGATGCCCGCCTCTCCGTGAACGATGCCCGACGTGAGCTCGGCCTCGCGATCCCGGAAAGGGCGGAATACGATACGCTCGCCGGATTCCTCTACTCGGTGTGCGGCGGGGTGCCGGTGGCGGGAGAGGTGATCAGCTGGGGAGGGCACTCGTTCAAGGTGCTGGAAGCCACAAAGAGGGGAGTGGCCAGGCTGGAGATCCGCAAGGGTAAATCCCAAATCCCAAACCCCAAATCCCAATAATGGGTGTATACCGGTGGATAGTTCCATCTGGGATTACTCTCGTAATTAATGGGGGACGAATACAATCGAATTTCCTTACGTGAACATGCCTCTTATAATTTTTGCGGCCCCGGGATCGGAGTTCCCTGCCTGCATAATAAGTGTACACTCGCCTTTGTTTGGGATTTTGGATTTTGGATTTGGGATTTAAAGTATGATCCGCACCGTTCAGGGAATCATCCTCCACCGCCGCGAGGTGACCGAGTCGAGCCTCATCCTCACGGTGTTTAGCGACGTAGCCGGGAAGCTCGATCTCCTTGCGAAGGGCGCGCGCCGGAGCACGAGCCGCTTTCTCGGCCACCTCGAACTCTTCTCTCTCTGCAGCCTCACCTATTATGAAAATCTTCGCAGGGGTATCAATATTCTCAGCGAGTGCGACGTGATCGACCCTCTCCTCCATTTGAGGGCTGATTTTTCCGCCTTTATGGCCGCCTGCTATTTTGCCGAGCTGGTGGGGATGGGCACCGGCCTCGCATCGAGCGCGCGAACCGTTTTCGATCTCCTCAAAGGAGCGTTCAGCCACCTCGCCTCTCTCCCCGACCCTTCCTTGTTGGAGCGGTATTTCGAGCTCCACCTCCTCTCTCTCCTCGGCTACTCCCTCCAGGTGAGTGTGTGTGTCTGCTGCCGGAAAAAAGAGAGGCGGCCGCGCTTTTTCTCGGCGCGTGCGGGGGGGATGGTTTGCGACGACTGTCGCGGGAGGCACCCCGGCGCCATGCCCATCTCACAGGGGACGCTCTCCACCATGCGCTACCTGAAGGCCAGGCCGATACGGTCACTCCCACGAGTTGCACTCACCGCGCAACAGTCATCCGAGCTGGAGGAAATCCTTCGACGGGCGATCGTCTTTTATCTTGAACGTGAGCCGCGATCACTCCGCACGACATCGGTTCCGTAATGCCTCAGAAGGTGTGAAAAAATTTGATTATGACTGTAACGTTTCTGATAAAAGTTAAAATCGTTCAGGCAATGGCTGAATCATAAGAGAAACATGTTGCCCTCGATAAAAATGACAAATAGAAAGAGATGTAACCCGAATTTCTCGGGTTGGCTGTGAGAGTGTAACCCTTTCTTTTTCCCTTGGTCCATTAACTATGCCCATTGGGGCCTCCAGCGCAAACGGATCCACTGTTTGATGTTGTAAGTCAGGCAGGCCCACAGTGCCTCCATGCCTACCTTCACTAAACCCCGCAGTCGAAATTGCCGTAATCCAATCTTATCCTTGATCCAGGCATTAGGAAGGAACATGCCTGACAATCCATAGCACAGGCTCGATATTTATAGTTCGTTCGTCCTGGCCGTTTCTCTTCCCCATTAGCTCTTAGAATCTTTCCTGCCGGACAGGTATAGGTGTCTCTCAGCGCATCATAATGAAATGCCTCGGGATAAAAGCCCTGATCTACGCCTCGTCGTTTCAACTGCCCCGCTGACTGCGAAGTCCCCGTTCCCATCGATCCGATCAAATCCACTTCCCTTTCGCTCATTGCTAAGATATTGTCCCTGCTGGTAAAACCTCCATCCACCACGACCTGTTCGGGCTCCTGCCCTACGTTCGCCTCCACCCGATCTACCGCTGGGACCAACTCCCCATAATCGCTCCCCGATTGGCTCACTCCCATTCCCACGATCATCTTTTCTTTCGCATCCGTTGAGATCTGCACATTGTAACTGGGCGCATAACCCCCATCCGATTGTTTCATGATCCGTGCCTGTGGATCGGTCATGCTCACGCGCGCCTCTTGCTTCTCTTCCTGACTCGACTTGCAAGCCCGGATCTTTTCCAGTTCTTCCAAGGCCTTCTCCAGTCGCTGCTGCTTCTCCCGTGCCCCTCGCTGGCGCGCCTTGGCCACCCGTGGGCTCACCTCCTCAGCCAACCGAGGATCTCCAATCTGCTCCACCTGCTGACGCGCTGCCTCTAAATGCCTCCTAACTCGCTCCTCCCGTCGAAAGGTATCGGCACCGGCACAGGCCTTGACCTTCGTCCCATCATGCATCACCCGCTCTAAACTGATTAATCCTTCTGCACTTAACAACCCCAAAACCTCCGTGAACAAATCGTCCAAAGCTTCTTTATGAACCACCCTAAAATCTGACAACGTGTGATAATTAATCGGCTCCATCCCCGTTAACCATTGATAGGCCGGATCGTATTCGCACAACCGTGAGACTTCTCGCGCTGAACCGATACCCTTACTGTAAGCATAGATCCATAAACTGATCATTAACCGAGGATCGAGGGCTGGACGACCGGCTTCCCCCTCGATCACCTCAATATCCTCATAGTATCGACTCAGATCAAGGCGCCCCACGAATTCCCAAATGGCACGCACCTCATGATCCTCCGGCACCAGGGCCTCTACGTCCACCGGCCGCAGCACCATCTGCTCACGGTTAATCGGCTTCAGGCGCACCCTTCGGGTCTTCTCCTTCTCCACCTCCCCAGCCTTCAACTCCGAAGCGTTATCCTCTCTCATGCCACCCCCCTCTTTCTCAGCCCCATGTGCTCCAGATTTAACCGGGATAGCTTCACTCCAAGCTCCCAATACCTTGAAAAAGCCTCCATCGCCTTCTTGACCTCTCCCAATCGGGAAACAGGAATATAAACCATCTGTGTCACTCCCCCTTCTTTGTAAGAGAGATAATAGGCGGGTCCATGCTTCTCCCCCCGCTCACATCGACACCCTTTCTTCCCGCATTTGCGATATAAAACCACCAGGCTCCCCTGAAGCATTTCGGAACAGTATTGGATCTCCCTCAGTAACCTTGCTTTCTCTGCTCCCAACCTCTTCATACTGAATTATATTAATACAAATCAGATATCTTTTTAAGTATTTTTCTCTCCGAAGCCAAAGATTTACTAAACGCAGGCCTTAAGAGAGTATAATTAGAGGTCCCTTTTAATTTTTTCACACCTTCTCATCCTTGCAGGGGATGGGGATTCGATCCCTTTCTCTATATCAGCCCGTTTATTTCGAGGTTGTGGAGGGTCCAAAAAGTCTTAGGGTGGTCAAGGTTGTGCCAATGATTGTGTAGAACTTGTAGAACCGGCAGGGCATATATCAATACAGAACTTATGATTCAAGAATTCTTGAATTTAAGGGAGAA
>JAPLCX010000019.1 GCA_026392035.1 Candidatus Auribacterota bacterium
CAACTAAAATCCAGAGGGTAGGTCTCCACACAGGGGGGGGAAAACCCCTTTTCGGCCAAAGCACCCAATATAATCAATCCACAAGCCTCGGAAAAATACAAAAACCCTCAAATATCAAAAATCTGCGAAAGTCGGGCTAAAGGGTGAGCTACCCTTCCAGGAATTCGCGGTGCAGGAGCCTGACGGCCCTGTCGGTATCGCTGCCCCGCACGAGGAAGCTGATGTTCAGGGCGGAGCTGGCCTGGGAGATCATTTCCACATTGATCCCCCCGCGCCCCACAATCCTGAATATTTTCCCCGCAACGTTTGGCGTGTGCCCGATCCCCTCGCCGACGACACAGACGATCGAGCGATTCTCCACGGTCCGTGTCGTGCATATTCTGCCGAGGTCACTGATAATACCCTTGAGCCTGGGCGCGGCGTTTCCATCCACCGTCACCGATACGCTCACCTCTGAGGTCGCGATCAGGTCCACCGGAACCGCGTAGTGCTTGAACACCTCGAAGATCCGCGCGAGGTAGCCGTGCGCGTCAAGCATGCGCGTGGATCTGAGATTGATGAGGATATTGTTTCTCTTCGAGGCGATCGCCCGTATCAGGTGCTTCGGTCTCGCTGCCCTTCTCACCACGAGTGAACCCGCGGCCTCCGGCTCGAACGTATTGAGGATCCTCACGGGGATATCCCTCTCCACGGCCGGCTCGATCGTGCGCGGATGCAACACCTTCGCGCCGAAATAGGCGAGCTCCGCCGCTTCGGCGTAGCTCAACCTCCCGATCGTTCTCGCCCGCGGGACGATGCGCGGATCGGCCGTCATGATCCCGGTGACGTCCGTCCAGATCTGGATCTCTTTCGCGTTCAGTCCCCGCCCCACAATCGCCGCGGTGAAATCACTCCCCCCGCGGCCCAGCGTGGTGATTTCGCCATGCGTGCCCCTCGCGATAAAACCGGTCACCACCGGCAGCTTCTTCCTCGAACGCAGCTTCCTGCGGACCATGGCGTATGTCTCCGGCAGCGGGCTGGCGTTGCCGTGCTCGGCATTCGTGAGGATCCCGGCCTCCCATCCCATGCAGGCACGGCTCGGGATGCCGCGGCTCGAGAAATACGCGCTGACGATCCTGGCGGAGAGACGCTCCCCGAAGCTCGCCACGTAATCCAGCGTCCTCGGCGTGAGTTCCCCGAGGTAGTAAATCCCGTGCATGACCTCCTTCAGGTATTCATACTCCTGCGCGACGAGCTGTTGCGTGAGCCCGAGCTCACGGACAATGCCATTGTGGACGCTGTATATCCTTTCCAGCATGCTCATGGCCTGGCGGGAGCGCTCCCTGGCCTTCCGGGCGGTGTGGAGCAAAAGGTTCGTGATCCCGCCGACCGCTGAAACCACAACCACGGGATCATGTTCGAGACGGCCTCTGACGATCCTCCGAACCCGCTCGATCGCCGCTGCGTTGCCAACCGAGGTCCCACCGAATTTCATCACAATCATGGAAACATCCTACCAGTTCATCGTCATCCATAAATATACACAGATGGTCACAGATACGCACAGATAGAAAAGATCAAAGTATTAATCTTTCGTATTCCAGTCTTGGTAATGCAAAATTGAGAAGCAACCCAACCCTGGGGCCGGCAATTTTCAAATAGTTTAACAGCTGTGCGCGGTGTGCCTTGTCCAGGGCTTCTACAACCTTGTGTTCATCTGCGTTTATCTGTGTATATCTGTGGATTCCGTTGATTGCGTCCGGTACTTTGCCAGCAATGCCATAGCGACGCCGTAGGTCAGCACTGCCGCAATAGCTCCGGCGACGAGGCTCCCCGCGAGGAGGAGCGGGAACAGCCGTTTCACCAGTGCGACGACGTGTGCGAAGCCCTTCCCCTGAAAATCGGACATGCTGATGGGGGGATGCTCCCCCGGCATGATCAGGCGGCCCACCTGATAGTCACAGTACACGACGAGCGGGTAGAGCCACGAGAACTGAACGCCGATGAAGACCGCGATCCTGTTCAGCCTTCGAAATATCAGGACGATCACCAGGCAGGCGAGCATCTGCGGGCCGTAGATCGGGAAGAAGCTCACGAACATGCCGACGGCGAGTCCGAGGGCGATCTCGTGGTTCGATGAATGGCTGCGCAACAGACCGGAGAGCTTCTCCCTCATAGATAGTGTCACACCTGCCCGTTCCACCTACGAGGTGGAATGCATACTTATATGCCGAAAGATGTCCCGACCGCCCTCGCCACCCTGATGAGCGGAGAATTTCTCGGCACCCGCTTGAGCCTGGCGATGGCCTTCAGCAGGGTGACCGACCTGATGGCACCACCCTTGATCCCCACCATTCGCCCGAACCGCCTCTCCGCAGCCAGATGCACGGCTTCCTCACCGAACCTGGTGGCGAGGATGCGGTCAAAAGCGGTCGGCTCTCCACCGCGCTGGAGATGGCCAAGGACAGTGACGCGCGCTTCGATGCCCGTGCGCTTCTCGATCTCGCCCGCGAGGACCCTGCCCACACCGCCGAGCCTGACCGGGTCGGGGCTGTCCCCGACCACCCTGTCCACCACCGGTTTCCCGCCGACAGGCCGCGCCCCCTCGGATACCACGATAATGCTGAACCGCCTCCCTTTCCTGTGCCGGGCCTTCACGAGGCCGCAGATGACATCCACGCGGTAGGGGATCTCAGGGATAAGGATCACGTCGCCCCCCCCGGCGAGGCCAGTACAGAGGGCGATCCAGCCGACGTAGCGCCCCATGACCTCGACCACCATCACCCTGTGGTGAGATTCCGCCGTCGTGCGGATCTTGTCGATCGCCTCTGCAGCGGTCGTGAGCGCCGAATCAAAACCGAAGGTCACCTCGGTCTCCCCCAGGTCGTTATCAATGGTTTTTGCGACCCCGACGCACGGGAGCCCCTTCTTCCAGAGACGGTGCGCGATGGAGAGCGTCCCGTCTCCCCCTATGCAGATCAGCGCCTGCACGCCGAGGCGGCGCGCGTTGTCAATCGCCTGCCTCGACAGGTCTCTGCACACCATCCCCTGCCTCTCCCTGACGCAGAAGCGGAACGGATCGGCTTTATTCGAGGTGCCCAGGATCGTCCCCCCCCAGGTGATAATTCCCGAAACGTCATCGTAGGAGAGCTCTTTAAACCTCCGCTCGACAAGACCCTCGTACCCGTCCTTGAACCCTACCACGCTCATGCGGTACACGTTGATCGCGGTCTTGGTCACCGCGCGGATGGCGGCGTTCAGCCCCGGGCAGTCCCCGCCGCCCGTGAGCACGCCGATCCGTTCGACCTTTCCGCTCCCCTGCCCCCTCATTTACTCGCCCTCCCCTTTCTCGCATCGCGGAACAGATTCTTGAGCAACTGCGAGAGGTCTTTCACAAACACATATTTCAGCGATCGGCGCAGCACCACGGGAATCTCCTGGAGATCCTTCCTGTTTTTCTCCGGGAGGATCACCGTGGTCACGCCCGCCCTCCGCGCGGCAAGAATCTTTTCCTTGATTCCGCCAATGGGCAGGATCTTGCCGGTGAGGGTGATCTCTCCGGTCATGGCCGTTCGGGAATCGAGCGGTATCCCCCGGAGCATGGAGACGAGCGCCGCGGCAATGGCGACGCCGGCAGAGGGGCCGTCCTTGGGGATCGCGCCCGCGGGCACGTGGATATGGACATCGCTCTTCTCGAAGAAATCCTCGGCGACCCCAAAACGGCCGGCGTAGCTGCGCACGAAACTCATCGCGGCCATGGCCGATTCCTTCATGATCTCGCCGAGCTGACCGGTGAGGGTCAAGCCCTTCTTCCCCTTCATCCTCTTCGCCTCAATGAAGAGAATCTCGCCGCCGCTGGGGGTCCAGGCGAGGCCGATCGCCACGCCGGGCTCGCCGGTCCTCTCCGCGAGCTCGGAGATAAAGCGCACCGGCCCCAGGTAGTATCTCAGCCTCTGCCGCGTGATGACCATCCGCTCCTTTTTCCCCTGCGCGACCGACTTGGCGATCTTCCTGCACACGGCGGCGATCTCACGCTCGAGGTTCCTCAATCCCGCCTCGCGGGTGTAGTCACGAATGATCCCCTCGAGCGCCCCCCTGCGGAAGACGACCCGCCCCCCGGTGAGGCCGTGCTCGGCGAGCTGTCGCGGGGTGAGGTAGCCCTCGGCGATCGTGATCTTCTCCTCCTCCGTGTAGCCGGGCAGCTCGATCACTTCCATGCGGTCCCTGAGCGCCGGGGGGATCGGGTCGAGAATATTCGCCGTGGTGATGAACATCACCGGGGAGAGATCGAACGGGACCTCGAGGTAGTGATCGGAGAAACTGAAATTCTGTTCGGGGTCCAGCACCTCGAGCAGCGCGCTCGCAGGGTCCCCCCGGAAATCGGCCCCGATCTTGTCAACCTCGTCGATCATGAAAACGGGATTCCGGGAGCCGCACTTCTTGATATTCTGGATGATCCGTCCCGGCAGCGCGCCCACATAGGTCCTGCGGTGCCCGCGGATCTCCGCCTCGTCCCTCACCCCACCGAGCGATATGCGGATGAACTTTCGCCCCATGGCGGCGGCGATCGAGCGCCCCAGAGAGGTCTTGCCCACGCCGGGCGGGCCCACGAAACAGATGATCGGCCCCTTGGTATCCCTTTTGATCTTGCGCACGGCGAGGTACTCGAGAATGCGCTCCTTGACCTTCTCCAGATCGTAGTGATCGCGGTCGAGAATCTTCCTCGCCCGGCGGATATCAAGTGTATCTTTAGTCCCCGCTGACCAGGGGAGACTCACCAGCCACTCGAGGTAGGTCTTGGATACCGTGTACTCGGCAGCGGCGGGATTGATGGTTTCAAAGCGGCCGAGTTCCTTCCGCGCGACCTCCTCGACCTCTTTCGGCATCTTCGCCTTCGTGATGCTCTCCGTGAACTCGCGCGCCTCCCGCGTCTGCTCGTCACCCTCGCCGAGCTCCTTCTGGATCGCTTTGAGCTGCTCTCTCAGGTAGTGTTCCCGCATCCCCTTGCTGATGGTGCTCTGCACGCTCGTCTGTATCTTGGTTCCCAGCTCCAGAATCTCAAGCTCCTTGTCGATAATAAGCAGAAGTTTTTTCAGCCGCGCCTTGACGTCGAGCTCCTCGAGCAGTTCCTGCTTCTTCGCGAGTTCCACATCCATATTTGAGACGATGAAATCGGCGAGCTTGCTCGGCTCGGTGATGTTCAGGACCGACATCTGCAGCTCCTTGGCCGGGAGCGGCGAGAGCGACAGGATCCTCTGGAACTGGTTTGAGACGCTCCGGGCGAGCGCCTGTATCTCCATATCCGTCTGGACCACATCATCGAGAGGCACAATCGCGGCCTTGAAATAGGGCTCCTCCTGGATGACGCGCTCGAGTTGAAATCGCTGGAGCCCCTGGATGATGATATTCACCCGCTGGTCGGGGTAGCGTATCATTTTATGTATCTTGCACACGGTCCCGTAGCGATAGAGGTCATCCGCGCGGGGATCCTCGACCTCGGTTTTCCGCTGGGCGACGAGCCCCACGATCTTATCGCCCGAGAGTGATTCATTGATCAACCGTATCGATTTCTCACGCCCAACGAGGAGGGGAGTGATCATAAAGGGGAAGATAACCGTGTCACGCAGGGGCAATATCCCGACCTCGCGGGGAATGGCGACCTTCACGCTCATGTCAATGGGTGGGTTGTTCGCGTGCATAACAGATTTCCTCCAGGGCGTGGTAAAAAAGCACGGAGGCCCTGGTTCTCAACCAGGCTGCCCCCTCTTCCCCCTGAGGGGGCGCCGCGTGGGCAGCCACACCTCAAGGAAGCCGTCGCGATAACATGCGCTCACCGCATCCTTTTTGATAGGGGTGCGTACTGTTACCCTCCGCTCGAACGTTCCGTAGTCGATCTCCATCTGCTGGTAGGAGACCTTTGCTCCTCGTGATTTGTCATCCCGACGCCCCCTGATGACGAGCGTGTCTCCCTCGAGCTCCACAGTGATATCCCGCTTCTTCATCCCGGGAATTTCCATCTTGACGACGGTGCCCTCCCGCGTCTCAAAGACATCGATGCACGGCTCGAAATGGATCTCCGTGAACACGGGGCCGGAGGATTCCTCGCCCCACAGGCTACGAAGGATCCTCCTCTCGAGCTCTCTGAAGGTCCCCAGGAGAAGCTGCGCGCTCATAACACCTCCTTGCCCCAGCGATGGTAATGCCAAAAGATCTTATAAAGCAACCACAGATTTATTCACCACAGATTGGCGCAGATTCCCTCCCCCCAAAAAATCTTTACAACTATCTGTGCAATCTGTGGTTGCATTTAGTTTTTTCATAAAACTTTTGACACTACCCCAGCGATGGTCATTGCTCCAGCCGACAACCCACGTGGAGCGATCGTGGCCCGCCCTTCAATCCGGCAATCCCTGTTCATCATTATAACCGGTCGCGTTTTATTTGACAGCCATTTTCACAGACCCTTTCACAGAGTAATGGTCAGTTTTGCAGGGGTAATGGTAAATGATGTTCGCCACGGATTTTCACGGATAACCACACGGATGGCCGAAGATGAAGCTTTCTTTTCATCTGTGAATATCCGTCATAATCCGTGTTCATCCGTGGCCCCCCTCTATAAGTGACCCCTTACTTCACAGACCAAGAAATGATTGACCCCACTCCGTAACTGATTTACACTTAGCGCGGTACTGCTGCGCATAGCTGAACTTTTCAGTCGGAACTCGTCCCATGAAAACTGCCAGGGTAAACATCAACCGCGCTTCCCGGAAAGCCCTCGAGACGCTCCCGCTCATCGGCCCGAAGAGGGCCGCGCGAATCATCATGTTCAGAAGGAGCAATGGATGGTTCGCGACTATTGATGATCTCGATTCAGTGCCGGGCATCGGAAAGAAAATAATAAGCCGGATCAGGGGATATATCACCCTCTGATCCGCCCATAACCGGCGCAATTCCACGCGGTAATCCCTCAGAAGGTGTGAAAAAATTGCCTCCCCGGCCTTTTTTGTAGGGGTCGGATTCATCCGACCCGCCAGCGGGCGCGATAAATCGCGCCCCTACAGTTTAGGCTGAAAATGCGGATGCGGCGATCGTGATTTTTTCACACCTTCTCAGTTACGGTGGGGCTAAATAGAATACTCCGCAACGTAGAGCACCCTTAAGGGTGCTCTACACCCCGTGACTGACCCCTTACATTTTCCCGTCGATTCCATTTCCGCGATTCTTCAATTCATTGTAGAATCAATTCCCGGGCTGTTGTACAGGGCACTTTGTTGATTATGAGAGTTGGGTTTATTTTCCTTCTGCGCGGCGGAAGATTGACCGGGTGGATCGAAAAGTAAAGATTAAAGATTTGACCCCTGAGGCAGGGTGGGAACCTTCAGGGTCAGACCTCTACTATTGACTAAACAGCTTCTGTCTTATCCCGCCCATCTTCTTCGAGAGTTGTTTATCCTCTGACATTCTTATCTGAACTCTCTTGTGCGTATCTCATCCAGCCTAAACAGCTCCTTCCGCTCGCTGCCATCGTGTCAGCGGTCGGTTAAAACCAGCCACTAAAGAACGATTCAAAACCAGCCACTTTAGAGGAGAGATTTGTCCTGTAGAATACCCTAACACAGAGAGGGGGTATTTGCATGGCAAATCTGATCAAAGTGGCTATAACTCATTCGATACAGACATGATACAGCCGTGGATGGTCCAAGAGGCGTATTGCGCGAGAGCTGGGGCTCGATCGTGAGACGGTAGCCCGGTACATCAGGATCGGGCTGGAGAGAGAGTCAAACCCAGCCATTTCGACCGCCGGCTCCCCCGATTCAAACCAGCCATTTCGACCGCCGGGAAACCAGGTAGGCCAAGCCAGTGTAACCCTTTCCGCGAGAACATAGAGCAGAAGATACAAGCAGGATTATCGGCTCAGCGGATATATCAAGATCTGGTGATTGAGCATGGTTTTACAGGCTCATATGAGTCGGTAAAGCGGTGTGTCAGAGGTATGCGGGAGGGGCATCCGGAACGCATATACCGGATGGAATGTCTCCCCGGGGAGGAAGCCCAGGTTGACTTCGGGCGCGGCGCGCCGATTATAGGCGAAAATGGGCACAGGAGCCGCCCGCCTTTTCTACGGGTCGCGTTGAGCTACTCGCGCAAATCCTACAGTGAATGCATTCCCCGGCAGACGACGGAAGGGTTTATCCGCTGTATCGAGAATGCCTTCAGAAGCTTTGGTGGAGTTCCCCGGACACTCTGCATTGATAATCTGAAAGCCGCCGTCACGAAAACAGACTGGTACGATCCCGACCTGAACCCGAAGATCGATGAGTTTGCCCGGCACTACGGAACCGCGGTACTCCCGACACGGCCATACACTCCCCAGCATAAAGGGAAGGTCGAGGGCGGGGTCAAATACGTCAAGAATAATGCGTTGAAGGGACGCGAGTTCGTGACTATGGAGGCCGAGAACGTATATCTGCGTCACTGGGAAGAGACGGTTGCAGATCTCAGGATACATGGGACCACCCGCATGCAGGTGAAGAAGCTGTTTGAAGAGCATGAGAAGCGCGCGTTACTGCCGTTGCCTCCGATGTTGTTCCCCTGTTTTGAGGAGGGACAGCGCACTGTTCACAGGGATAGCTATGTCGAAGTGGCCAGGTCGTATTATGAAGTGCCCGAGGAGTATATTGGGCGGAAGGTATGGGTGCGCTGGGACTCGAGGCTGGTGCGTATTTACAACCAGCGATTTGAAAAGATTACCGTTTTTGCGCGAGTGCCTCGGGGAAAGTTCTCGTCATGTCTTGGTCTCGGTGGCCGAAGAGGCAGTGTTGAGCGCAGCGCGGACTACTGGCTTGAGCGTACGGGGCTCATAGGGGAGCAGTGCGGGAAATGGGGCATGGCGGTTCTGTTAAATCGCGGGCCCCTGGCGATACGCGTGTTGCAAGGGCTGGTGGCCCTTACCAGGCGCCATTCGGCAAAGTGTATCGAGGAGGCATGCGCCTTGGCGGTGTCGCATGGAGCATACCGCCTTCGCGATGTGCGCCACCTGATAAAGATACCAACCGAGCAGGATAACTTCGAGTTTACTCAGACACATCCTCTTATCCGGGATATGGCCGAGTATGGCACGGTTATAAGGAACCTTGCAGAATTACGAAAGGAGGTAGTCCCCGCATGAATGACTCACTCGTCACCGCCTTACGGAAACTGAGGCTCTCAGGGCTAATACAGGTTCTTGATGTCAGGCTCCAGGAGGCCGCAGGGAACAACCTGGGGCATGCGGAGTTCCTTGAGCTGCTCATCCAGGATGAGATCAATATGCGGCATCAGAGACTCATTGCGAGGAGGATAAAAACCGCGTCATTCCGCGACACGAGAACACTGGAGGACTTTGACTTCAGCTTCAATACGTCCATCAAACGCAAACAGATCTATGATCTTGCGAGCTGCCAGTTCATCCGGGAGGCGCGGGATGTGCTCTTTGTAGGTCCGCCGGGAGTCGGCAAATCGCATCTGGCACAGGCTATCGGCTATCAGGCGATCAAGGCAGGCTTCGTTGTAATGTACCGTTCGGTCTTTGATGTGGTCAGGGACTTCCTGCAGGGTGAGGGCCTTGCAGGGGAGGGAGATGTTATATCGGACTATCTCCGGCCTGATCTGCTGATTATTGATGATATGGGGCTTAAACACCTGCCTCGCAAGTCCGGCGAGTATCTCTTTGAGGTCATCATGCGGCGCTATGAGCTCCGCTCAACCATTATGACTTCTAACCGCCCCATCGAGGAATGGGGCAAACTCATCGGGGATGTGCCGTCGGCCACAGCCATTCTGGACCGCTTTCTCCATCATGCCGAGATCATCACCATTAAAGGCAGGAGCTACCGGCTTGCCCATCGGGCAGACGCCGGGTCTGAACGAAAAGATCGTGCTTGCAAAAGCAGCAAGGAGAGGCAATCATAGGGGGTAAACACTGGCTGGTTTTGATTCGACCGCCAGTGGCTGGTTTTGAATCGACCGGTGACACCATCGCTTCTGACACGATACCATGCGCCCGGCGATCCTATCCTCTGTGATTCGGCCATGTCAAAGTGATCCTATCCCGCCCGAATTTCTGTCAATAGTAGAGGTCTGACCCTGAAGCTTCCGTGACCCTGAAGCTTCCGGTCCACAGAGGAAAGTGTACCAATCATCTCTTTTATCTCTTATACAAGTCGTACAATGGCAAGCTCTTCATGAGGGAACCAGGCAAGGAAACCGAAACCCCACCAGAAAGCTTGCAGGAAATCTGGAGCTCGGGCCGGGATTTGGGAACCCATTGTGAAGAAGCTGTAGATATTCCATAGCGTGACTAGAAACCCGAGAATACGGCACTTTCTCGAAATATTGTCTAAAAGACAGCTGACTTGGTTTCCAGCCAGCATCCCAAGATAAGCGAAGCCAAGCCGTGATTTGTACGGCTGCTCTACCCAGAGCACTACTGCTATGCCCGCGGCGGCGGCGAGGATGTTCTTGCCCGACCATTTGTTAAATCGGATCTCGGACATGTTCATTTCTAGCCCACCGGTGGCGTTCAGCCGCACCGCGTAGCTTAGCGAAACGGCGTCAGCTGGAACGGCCTGGTTGGGCGCGGCACGATAGCTCACTGCCACAACTGACTGGGCTCTGGTCTTAGAACAATTTAGCGACCTTCACATGGCCGACATTGTTCACCACTTGTTGATTAAAACAATCGCATTGAACGCATTGAGCAACACAATACCGGCAGACATTAACACTTTTCCAGAGAGAAGGCTCGGCCACTTACGGCGAACAAATTCCGGTCCTAATTTTTCAAATTTCTTCAGGCGATCTATATGCGAATTGGCGTCGGTCTGGTCTTTTAGGCTCAGCAGACAAACGATTAGTACAAGTAAGAACCCTAATCTCAATCCCCGCGATACAACGGCTGAGCCCGTTGTTGTTCATCATGCCCTATCCCCAGCATATCTTAATTCTACATTTATAAAGGTTTGACCCCAAAGCACTACCAGTTCTCTCTTTTAGATTAACACGGGCGATTTATTCTGCAGCGGTGGGTAAAACACTCCAAGAACCATAAACGTTTGGCGGAAGCGCTTCATGTTGCCGACGTAAAAATAGACATCATTTTTGCCGGAGCATATTCGACCAAGCCATGTTTCTTTAATCTTTTTCAGTAGAATAGCCTCGTTGCGATATATCCAACGCCACCTTCTGTAGGATTGGCCCAGTTCCCAGTCGATAATGCTCATTTTGTGCCCGGGACATTCTTTTACGCCGACGCACTTGAAGAAATAGTAGAAATTATGGGGGATGGCCTCGACCACGTTTTTCTTCTTATCAAAGAAACTCAATTGTGCGTAGCACGCCTCCCATGCCGCTTGATCTTTGGCCGCGGCTTTTTCCCATAAAAAGTCAATTTCGCTAGGCTTGATCAAAGCCAGAGACTTGTCATTCTCTTCAGCCTCTTTATACATCCAGCACATCGAAGGGGACAGCGTTGGGAGTACGACCATTTTTCGTCGTTCCCATTCATCCTTCGTATCCCACACTTCGACGATCTTAATGCTGTCCGCGTCGACTTTATAGCTTTCGGGTCTCTTGTCATCGGTGGCCTTATGACAAGCTATTTCAATTACGCTGTACTTCTTAAATTTCTTGTCGTCATCTAAGTCTCTGTACGGAATAGGATAAAGCCGTAGCAATTTCCCTGAAGCCAAATCAACCCCAGCGCAGCATACGGTCTCGCCGTATTTCTGACTGGGGTTGGGGTAAGCTTTAACAGTTATAAGGACCTTCTTCTTCTCTGTAAGCAATTTGGCCGTGTCCTCATATATTGACTATCGTCAGTCCGTTCCCATCTCTTTCTTTTATCTTTTGCGCGACAATCGAACGGTGGCATTCCTCCGGGGATTGTTCAAAGCACATCAAACAACAGGTAGCGTCAAGGACATATTGATAAACTTCCTCAATGGCCAGCTTGTTACTATTCAAGTAGGTAGAGAAAGCCTGAAAGAATGAGCGGTAGTCGTTATCTTCTTTTAGCTTTTTCCTGATTTCTTTCGGACTCCCCAGCTCTTTCAGATGTACATACTCGAATCCCTCTTCCCCCAGTCTTTCTCTGAGGGGAGACTTGGAAAATCCTCTTTTCCGGGATAACGGGACTTCTCTAACATCAACAACACGCTGTATCTGAAACCTGCCCAGTTGGGAGACGAAGGCATCCAAATCTTTGCCTTCATAGCCTATTGTATATAGGACATTGACCCTCGCCATTGTTTTGCCCTCACGGGTAAATGATAACATATAGCGAAGATAATAAAACGGGATCTTTCATGATCGAATACAACGAAATAGGTACTGCCTCAGTTTTGGGTGGTGAGCGGACCCTCAAATCTGTATGGGTCGGATCCTTCGGCAGGCTCAGGACAAGTTTTATCCGACCCGCATGGCGGGCCACGTGTTTCACGTGGCAAGCTTGATACTTGCCCGCCGAAGGCGGGAATCAAGCCCCTACAGTAATATCACCCATAACTGAGGGAGTACCGAAATAGATGGCAGGTAGATCTCCGGCAACGCGTAACCGCTCAGTGAAGCACTGATACGCACGCTGCTGTCATTGCGAGCGGAGCAAAGTAATCTCACTTAAAGGGCTTTCAGAGGGGGATTGCCACGTCCCGAAAGCTTTCGGGACTCGCAATGACAGCCGGCTATCATTGTCAGTGCCTGACTGAGGCATTACGCCTGCGGCCTTCTCCCCCCTGTTGCGTCAAAGAGAAAAGTACTCGTAGTAGTAGCAGCCTTTCTCTCTTTTTTTGCTTCTTTTTTTCTCTCTTTGTGAATAGTGTGAATAAGTGGATAACACCGCCATCCGAGAACGCATTTTTCTCCCCACAGAGC
>JAPLCX010000020.1 GCA_026392035.1 Candidatus Auribacterota bacterium
GCCTTCCGCTTCTTTCAGCTTCGCCTTACGGCTACGCCTTGCGGTTTGGCTACGGTTGCCGCTATCAGCTCCGACAAGCTCCTTTCAGCTTGTGAGAAACAACACATGCCGGGCACACTAGCCGACACTTAAGTGTCGGCTACACAGTTTGTTTAGAAACTCACATTATTGTGTTTATTATCTGAGTCCGGTGGGGAAAAACCGTAAATCCTTCAGGCATTCTCTAATCGCCTGGCGCGATGCGTGCGCCTCCACACGCCGGCACAGAGCACTGACAGCACCCACCCCCATGCCCAGAACGTCGCCAGCGGATCGGTCAGGTAGTCCCACAGATTGTCAGACTCGGCCAGGTGCAGATCAAATGCCGCGATCGCGATGATGGCAGCGAACGCCGCCATATTCCGCTTCGATGCCCATGCCCAGAGCGCGAGCAGCATCAGCAACAGCAGCAAACCCGTCGGCCGGTAACCGAGGCGATAGATGTCTATGGGGACCAGGCCCATGGCCGATGGATATAGAATGAGGCCTGCGATTGCGAGGGTGCATAACATGGCGGAGAGGTCGGCCACGGGAAGTATCCGCATGCCGCACATCTGGTGAATCAGGGCACAGGCGAGCAGCAGCGTCAAGGTGACGCTCACCTCCCCCACGACGCCGAGAAGATATCCGAACACCGGGATGCCGCCTACGGGGACGAGGACGATCGCAAGGCACAGCACCATCAGAAGGACTCGCATGCGCCGGGAACGGCGGCGGGCACGGGAGACCGCGAGGACGGAGCTTGCCAGCAGTAAAAATGCTGCAGCGATCCCCAGTATGTCAACAGACAGATGCAGGTTCATTGAAGTTTTTTCAACCAGGACTCATTGAAACTCACGTGCTTGATGCGCCTCCTGTTCCATGTGTAGAGCAGGTGGAACACGCCATCTCGGGCCTGCGTGAGATACGGGTAGGAGAATCCAGGGATCTCCTCCTCCTCTGAGGCGATTTCCCGCTCGAACGCGTGGACCACGCGCCAGGTGACTCCGCCATCCAGCGATCCCGCGAGTGACAGGTCATCCCTGTCAATATCCATATTGTTGAAGACGAGCCACACGGTCCCATCACGCGCCCGGAACCCGGCCACGGCGGAGTCAGGATTCGGAAAGGACATCCTCTCCGGCGCGGACCATGTCCGGCCCCCATCGCGGGTGGCGGACATGAGTATGCGCCGTGAGGCCTCGCCGCTGTTGCGCATAAAGGCGACCGCGTGGGTCGTGTCGAGGGGCACGATGGAAGGCTGCAGCAATACTCGATCGCACGTAATCGGCGACGCGTCGAGCACCGTGCCGTCGGATCCCACGCGCACGAGCTCGCCCCATTTGCTGAGTAATTCGTGATAGACCGGCAACCCGATGGATCCATCGGCGTAGAGAAACGGCGCCCCCCTCACGAGAGTACCCATATTGAAGAGGGGGCTCGTGACCAGGCGCCGCGTCTCTGACCAGTGACAACCGTCGTCCTTTGAAACCCGGAAGTTGACCGCGCTGCCCGACCATCCCCCCAGGGATACGCTCACATAAAACAGCCACAGTGCGCCACGAGAATCCTTGAGGACCACGGCGTTTCCCAGCTTCCGCACGTAACGCTGGAGGTCGGCCTGGGTCTGCGGGGTGTCCGCCAGGAGGCAGGGGCTCGTCCATATGCCGGTTCGCCTGTCCCATACGGACTGGTACAGCGCAACATCAGACGAACCCTCCCGCTTTCCTCCGTACCATACCGCGAACAGGTTCCCGTCTCCCAGCTCCACCAGGCTCGGGCAGTGCACATTCCGGGTCATCTCCTCCCGATCCACAAATCCCTCCCGATAGAATGCGGGGACCTTGTCCCCCCCGGCCACAGAGCGCGGGCTAGGGAGAGCGAAAGACCACGACAGGTCATGGGATGATCCTCGATAGAGGAGTGGCAGGAACACGACGATGACCACCAGCAGGAAAACAGCGGTGGCGATTCCGCGGCGCACGCTCACCTCGCTCTCAGCGCAGATCATTCTGCGTGGATAAATTCCCGTAAGGGGGGATTGCGAATTCCCCGATATTTACTGGTCCCTGCGACGCGGTGAGGAAAAGGAATGCAGCGCCCGTTCGAATTTCTCGAGATCAATCACGGTGTCCCTGCACGGCCCCTCCGGCCTCCTGTTGGGGATGGCGATTACCGGGATGCGCGAAATCTCCTGCAACCCCTTGATAAGCTCGCTCTCGCAGGCGATGGCGATAACGCTCGACGGGGCGAGATCGAGAACGATTTTCCTGGCAAGCTCCCCGCCGGTGACAACCGCCATGGCGAACGAGTGCTTTTCCATCAACCCCACAAGATGAGCGATCGCGCACCTGCCGCATCGCTGACAGTTGATGACGCTCGCGATCAGATCCTGTCTGCATTCTGAGCGTTGCACGCACCTGGGCAGGAGCACGAGCAGTTTCCCGCCCGCCGCCCGTTTTTTTGCCCATCGGGCGATTCGGTTATTGAACGCGATGCACGAGGCGGAAACAACATCCCTCGATTGACCGATGAGCCCGCCGAGCATCCGGCAGAGAGGGAACAGCGCCATAATCAACACCCGACGCGGCGCGAACGGAATGAATCCTAAAAGATCCCTGTTGGCTGAAAAGGAGAGCACCTCAAGAATGAGGAAACATGCGCATGCGGCAACCGGGACAGCGAGCAGCAGGAATGCGGCCCCCGTGAGCGAGGGATGCCAGGCGTTGAGCTGTGCGCGCATGAGATAGCAGAGGGCAGCGGCGCCGAGGGCGAAAATCAGGCACCACGCGAACGCGAGGAGAGCATAGAGCGCCGGGCTGGCCGCTCCTTCCCGGCCCTGCCTCGTTTTTTCTGATTCTCCGCCGCCTCTATGTGCGTGGGATATGTCTTTCATGTACAATTCCATCCATGTAGCGCGAGCCCCTGCTCCGCCACTCCCCTATTCCCCGAGCTCCTCTAGCCACTCCTTCACGCGCGGCGCGTCCTCAGCGTTGGGCTTGAGCGTGAGATATGCCTTGAAATGCTCCACCGCCGCTTGAGGTTTGCCTGCCTGATTTCTGTAAATCTGGGCGAGGTTGAAATGCGCGTCCCCATCGCGGGGGTTGAGTCGGATCGCATTCTCGTATTCCTCGATAGCCCTTCCATAGTCTCGCTCGTCTGAGTAGAGTACCCCGAGTTGAAAATGGGCGGGGGCGAAATCAGGGTCAACCCTCAACGTCTCCAGGAACCCCTCCTCAGCCTTCTCCTTCTCGCCGAGCCTGCCATAGCACACCCCGAGGTTATACCACGCGAACTTCGTGCCGGGGTTCAGTTCCCTTGCCTTCGTGAACGCCTCAACCGCTTTCCCATACATGCCTGATTTCTCGTACACATTGCCAAGGTCGAACCATGCGGTGCTCACCTGCGGCTGCGATTCGAGCGCCCTCCTGTAAAATGCGACGCTCTTCATCGCGGGGAACCCCGCGCCGTAGCGGACACCTCCGGCGAACTCATTGATATACGCCATGCCGAGGCAGGCCTGGGCAGAGCGCGGGTTGCGGCCGAGAAGAGCCGCGTAGAGCTTCTCCGCTTCGCTGAAATTGCCTTTTGCCGTGAGGGTCTGCGCGCGCTCGATCAGCGCGCTTTCGTCATACGCTCCCGGATGAGATTCAGGGCGAACGGGAGAGGCTTCCTCCCCCAGCGCACTGCACAAATCCGGATTATCATTTTTTAGTGCCGGCGAGAGCCCGAACGCGATGCGGGCTTCCTCGCGCGCCTGTTGCGTCCTGCCTGAATTGAGGTAAAGCCTCGCGAGGGCGAGATGCGCCTTCGCGTCTCCCGGAAGGCACTCTATGGCCGCCTGGAATGATTGTTCCGCCTGGGCATCCTCTCCACGCGCGCGCTGCACAAGCCCGAGGCTGTATCTCCCGCCCCGTATGTCCGGCTGAAGCCTCACCGCGGTGTGGAGGGAGTCCTCCGCTCCCGGGAGATCTCCGAGCTCAGCTTGGGTGATCCCCGTGTTGAGGAACGCCTCGGAGAGGCGTGAATTCAACTCCACCGCCCTCTTGAATTCTTCCAGCGCCTTGCGCTTCAGTGAGAGCTTGCTGTAGCAGTATCCCAGATTATTGTGGGCCGCGGCGCTTACCTGATGGAATTGAAGCGCCCCTTCGAATGCTCTCGCCGCCTCCAGATAGTCGCCCTTCCTCGCATACACCAAACCCAGATGATAGGGCAGATAATACTCCTTGGTGCCCTTCGCAGGCTTTGACGCAATCGCCTTGGCGGCAGATGAATACGCATCGAGAGCCCTGTCGAAGTCGCCCAATTTTTCGTAACAGAACCCAAGCCGGTAGTACATTTCATCATCCGGTATGCCCGTGACAATCGCCGCCTTTAATTCGGATGCCGCTGCTGCGTAATCGCGCTTCGCCGGGCTCGCGGGGGGCTCCACCTCGGGGTCGATCAGTCGGTAACGCCGGTCCCACCGGTCAAGGAACTCTGTCGGTTCATAGATTACCCCTCCCCCATAGGCCGCAGCCCGCCCCTCCCCCCGCTGCGCATTCTGAAGCGCGAAAAGCATCGGGCTGATGCACATGATGATCAATCCAAAGCCACAGGATGTTTTTATCATGAATGCTGCCTCACACAAGGAGCCAGTGCGGAACACGGCCATCACAGGCGATTATACCACAGGGGTGAAGAGGAGGCGAGGAACGAGAAACTCGAAACACGAAATCCTAAACAAACACAAAACTCAAATGCACAAAACCCACACTGCTCTATTTCGGGGGTTTGGATTTTGGATTTATTTAGGGTTTCGTGTTTAGGATTTCGGATTTATCTGTACTCAATAATCACCTCACGCAAATGCGGTCTTTGTTACGCTCGAAAAGCTTCTCGCCGATGCCCGGGACATTTTTGATATCTTCGATGGAGCGGAATGGCCCGTGAGTTTTGCGGAACTGGACAATTGTGCCGGCTTTCTTGGCGGCGATTCCGCTCAGCGCATCATCAAGCTCAGTCACCGAAGCAGTGTTGATATTGATCTTCCCCTGCCGCGCGCCCGCAGCCTTGGAGCTTCGCGAGGGCGCCTCAGGCTGCACGGCGGGGGCGGGAGCACTTTTGTTGTCGTCTCTCGAAGAGATGATCGAAATCTGCCGAAGTGACCGCACCCCTATCGCCCTGCCGTCGCTCTGCAGGACGATCGGCCCTCCGCCGCGGTACGGCGAACCCACGGCCTTGAGCGGCGCCGATGCGCCCTCGAAAAGAACGCGCGGAACATCCGCTGCCGGAAACGCCGGGAGCTGCTGGATCGCCGCCCCCTGGCCATGCAGTCTTTCCGAGAGGAGGAATGAGTTGCCGCCGTGAACCACACAGAGCGAGAGCCCTTTTTCATCTGGTGTGTCCGCGTTGAACGAGCTCGGTTTCATAATGTAGAACCTCACCGCGCCACATGATATGTTCTCCATTGCGCGCACCACGCGATAGTTCACATCGCCCGTCCGCAGCGTTTTCAGATAATCGGCATAGAGGCCACCCTCATTTTTGAAACCCGGATCAAAAAGCTGCAGCACCTTGAACTGCTTCATGATCCCCGTGAGCGACTGCATGCACGCGTTCGTCTTATCAGCGCCGATCAGTGCGGTGATCTCCTCCGTCCCAAGCTGTTTCAGATAATCCACGATCCTCTGCCCGTTCCCCCCGCTTCCTCCTGAAAAGACCACGGTCGATCTGTCCGGGCAATGCAGGATGAACGCGCACGAATCGGATCCCGAATCCATGCAGTGGAGCGCGAGCAAGCCGGTGTCCTCAGACAGCCTGCAGGCTGCGTGACAGGTGGGGCACTCGCCGCGGGTGGCGTGCTCGAGCATTACGAAGATGTCACCGCATCGCCAGCAGCTCGCGGCGATTTTCTCTGCGCTGCCGATCAAGGGAAGGCACTGGAACAATAAGGAGAGAGTCACGACGAGAAGGTGAGCATGACGCACACACCGGACCGGTGCCATACGAACCCCGCACGCTCTTCAGTGATGCTGTTCACGTTCATTATAATCAGATCGGGGGATTATGGCAACGAAATATCTTCCCCGTGTCCAGCCAAAATAGAAATGTCCCCTTCTTACCAAATTAGAAATGTCCCCATGACTGTTCCCTCCCCCCCCAAGGTCTGGGGGGTGTGGGTATGGGTGGGGGGGGATAGAAAAGATGTACTCTTCCCCTCACAGAGCCACTTCCTGGGGAAAAACCGCGATTTTTGGTTTAACATTACTTCGCCCCCCCCTAAAATGCCCTACAACAAACGATCTCATTGTGATGAGGCTACCAACACTGGCCTGATTTTGTA
>JAPLCX010000021.1 GCA_026392035.1 Candidatus Auribacterota bacterium
TCCGGGAATCTTGTCGGCCAGTTTTAACAGGTTTTCTTTCGTTGCTTCCGAATGCGTTAGATTTAATGTGGGATTTTTCATGCTTTAAGATTAGCACGAAAAGCCCACTATGTCACTTTATTTAAGACGTTTGTATTAGTAGCCCGGGGAATCCCCCTATTCTATTTTGCAATCCTCACAGTGAATCAAGGAATTTACACATGAGAAGGGCATTTCTTCCGTTCTTATTATGTATTTGTGCATGCATTGACTGTAAGCCTGCAAAATCAGAAGACGGAGATGAAAAAGAGGAGCACACGGCTCAAGAACCATCCACGGAATTCTTGTCCAAAACCTATAAGGATATAAAGAGAGTAAAGATCGGAAATAAATATGGGTTTGTTAATGAGAAAGGCGAAACTGTTATTGAGCCGAAGTTCGGTTGGGTTTCATTATTTTACGATGGTCTTGCGAAAGCATGTGTTGATTGCAAAGTGGTTGAGATACAAGTCAAGGGCCGACAGCGCTGGCAGGATTTTAAAGTGGAGTCGGCGCCAGGAGCATGGGGGTATATAGATAGGAGTGGTAAATTTGTAATACCACCGAAGTTCGATTCGATACGCTATTTCTCGGATGGATTCGCTGCAGTAAAAATTGGTGACAAGTGGGGATTTATAGACAAAAGCGGGAGTTTTATCGTCAAACCGAAGTTCGATGATGCACGCCTTTTTTTTAGGGGATTCGCTATAGTAAAAATTGGTGACAAAAAGGGTTTTATAAACGAAAGCGGGGATTCCATTGTTAAGCCACAATTCGATGATGCACGCTTTTTTTCAGAGGGATTCGCTGCGGTGAAACTTGGTGACAAATGGGGCTTCGTAGACAAGAGCGGTAATTGCATTGTTAAACCACAATATGACTACTGCAGGCATTTTTCTGAAGGGATGGCGGCAGTCCGTATAGGGAAAGCGGGAAGCTTACGAGTGGGAAATGACAGATGGGGATATATTGATAGAACCGGACAATGTGTAATTAAGCCCCAATTTAAAGAGGCCGGATTCTTCTCTACAGGCTTGGCCCCGGTATTTTGCGTCGGCAAATATAAGTGGGGTTATATTGATAAACAGGGGAAGGTAATTATTGAGCCTCGATTTGATAGGGCGGACATCTTTGTACCGAAGACAGGTTACGCGCGCGTAAAAATTGACGGGAGGTATTGGTACATTGATAAAAAGGGAAGTCTTATTAAAGAGGCAGAACCGCCGCGCAGACAATGCCAGCTTAAACTTTAGATATATTTTGAGTCAAGCGTTTTAATTGTTTGCGCGAAGCCTGTCAGTATATTTTCAATAATCTCCTTTGCAGGAGCTTTCTTCTTAATCAATCCGGCAACCTGGCCCATCATGACCGATCCCTCGCGCACGTTGCCTTCCTGGGCGGCTTCCCGCAGCTTGCCGGCGGCCAAAAGCTCGATCTCTGTCCAGGGGACTCCCTCATCCTCCATCTTCCTGAGCTGTCGCGTGAGCTTGTTGCGGAGCGCCCGCACCGGCTTACCGATGGAGATGCCCGTGACCGCGGTGGAGCGGTCCTCCGCGTTGAGCACCGCCTGCTTGTAGTTTTCGTGCACGCCGCATTCATCGGCGACGATCAGGGCGGTGCCGATCTGGATACCCTCCGCGCCGAGGGCGAATGCGGCGGCCATACCCCGGCCGTCGCCGATGCCGCCTGCGGCGATGACGGGGATGGTGACCGCGTCAACAACTTGAGGAATGAACGGCATGGTCGAGACGTTGCTGATATGCCCGCCCGCTTCCTGCCCCTCGGGGATCACGGCCTGAGCCCCTGCCTCTTCGGCGAGTGTGGCCATCAGGACTGAAGCGGCGAGCGGAAATACCTTGATCCCGCACCCCAGGAGCGCGGCGATGTGCTCTTGAAAGTTGGGGTCGGCTCCGAGGGTAACCAGATCGGGGCGGAGTGCGAGGGCGATATCCAGATGCGAAGAGAAATTGGGAGAGATGCCAACCAGGTTAACGCCGATGGGCTTCCGTGTAAGTTTTCTGGCATGTGTGATCTGCTCTCTCAGAAGATCGGGTGGGAGATTGCCCGCGGCGAGGATGCCCACGCCTCCGGCCTCTGAGACAGCCGCGCACAAGCTCGCGTCAGAAACCCATGTCATCCCACCGCCGATGATGGGATACTCTATCCCTAAGAGGCGGCAGAGCCGGTTCTCGCGAAAGAGCTCTCGGTAGTTCACGACAGCCTTTGCATCAGTAGATGCGCTTCTTTTCCTTCTTTTCGCGGCGCTTCTCTTTCAATGTCTTCTCAGGCTTCTTTTTGAGCTCGTGTTTAGCCTTATCCTGTGAACCCATTAGTAACCTCCTTTTTTGCCTGCCGCTTTCGGCTTCTTCTTGATTGCTTTTCTAATGACCAGATAGCCCCCGCTCGCGCCGGGAACAGCGCCCCTGATGAGGAGGAGATTCTTATCCTTGATCACCCTGGCCACCTGGAGGTTCTGAACGGTGCTCCGTGCGGCGCCGAGATGCCCCGGCATTCCGAGGCCCTTGAAGATTCTGCCGGGAAACGTATGCTGGCCGACTGAACCCCCGTGACGGAAACATTCGTGCGTGCCGTGTGAACCGGGGAAGCCGCTGAAATGGTGGCGCTTGATCACCCCCGCGAATCCTTTTCCTTTCGACGTGCCGCTGACATCGATGAAATCGCCCGCGTCGAAGATATCAGCCCCGATGACCTGGCCGGCGCTGAAGTTTTTGATCTCATCGGACGGCAGGCGTATCTCCCTGAGCAGCTTGAACGCCGCCGTCTTCGCCTTTGCGAAGTGCCCTTTCAGCGGTTTGGTGAATGACGCGGCCTTGCCCTCGTCGAAACCGAGCTGGATGGCGCTGTAGTTCGCCGTATCCCCTGTTTTTACCTGGACAACCGCGCATGGCCCGGCCTGTACGACGGTGACGGGAACAACCTTGCCATCATCGGTGAATATCTGGGTCATGCCAAGCTTTTTGCCCAGGAGGCCCATTGTATAATTTCTCATATCGTTCTCCATTGAAGCTGGTTATTATATAAAAATAATCGGGCACTGCAACTATATATTTGTGTGGCTCCCCTTTTACATGGCGATAAACCACCTATGGCCCCCTGTTGCGTAACCGTGGGATGCCCTCCGGTTGTGCGGAGGCGGGATCCTGGATTGCTACGGCCATTCTATGGTATCATAAAAAAGGAAAAAGCAAAAGGGGGAGTGCCGATGTGCCGCTCTATTGTCCTCCGCTGCGCGGCAGCGTATCTGTTCTGCGCGCGACCAATCCTCGATGCATCTGGCCCCATTTCAGCTCCTTCCGGCATGATGGTGCTGTATGGCGGCGCGGCAACAATTGCCAAAAATGAGGCGGGCCCGGGGGAGCTTCATCTGATCGATTTTTTCTCCCGCAGGCCTGAGAGGGGTAGGCATTCTGGTACGCACCCTCGGGGAGGGGGAGAGAGGGATCAGATCGGCGGGCAGATGTCTCCCGGCCGCGCGGGCGCCACGGAAAATCTTATTCAGCAGGGCACATCATCTCCCCGCCAGCATGATCAGTGCGCCGCATGGCAACAGGCTCCTCTCGATTCTGCCCGGGAGACGCAGGACGATGCCCTCGACGAGGCGAGGGCGCTCGAGGCAAAGGGATTGGACGAGGAGGCGTTGCTCATCGTGAGCAGTTTGATAGTAGACAACGATGAGTTCGTGGAGGCCTATCTTGAGCGGGCTAAAATTTACTTGAACAGGAATATGTTTGATCTCGCCGCAAGGGATTACCGGGAGGCGATATCGTGCAGTGCGAGTAGCGTCGAGGCCCACTACGGCCTCGGGATAACCTGTGAGAAGTGGGCGGAGAGATTGGAAGCGTCGGGAGATAGCCCGCGGGCGTATGAAAAATATCGCGAGGCAATCATCGAGTACAAAAAGACACTCTGGTATAGCCGTGGCTATGCCCCGGCCTACTACGGTCTGGGATGTGCGTACTCGAGGCTGGGTATGAGGGAAGACGCCCTCTACTATTTTAAAAGGGCGATGGAAAGCGCAGAACGCGGCTCAGACCTGGCGCGCCGGGCACGGCACAATGTGCAATTGCTGGGAGGATACTGAAAGAATCGATTGGGCGAAACGGCGACCCGGTGCGAGAGGAGAAAGAGATTCGCCGACTTGCTCCCTCGCCGTATTGCCCGTTCAGCTTTTTTTGCCCCTCGACTACATCCCCTTCTCGACGGTCCCAAGGCACGTATCGAGGGTCTTGAGGATAAAATCGACATCGCCGCCATCGATACAGAGGGGCGGCTTGATGCGGATGACGTTGCCGGCCATCGCCCCTTTCCCGACGAGCAGGCCCATGTCCTTGCAGAGATCCATGAGATGCAGCGTCTCCTTCGCCGCGGGTTCCTTTGTCGTGCGGTCTTTCACGAGCTCGATCCCGAGCATGAGCCCCATGCCGCGCACGTCGCCTATCATCGGATGCTTATCCTGGAGCTCCTTGAGCCCCCCCATGAGTGTATCGCCCATCACTTTCGCGTTGTGCGCATAGTTGTATTTCTCGAGAACCTCCAGGACTCCCAGCCCCTGCGTCATGGAAACGGGGTTCCCGCCGTAGGTATTGAAGTGCACCTTGCCGCGCATGGATTCGGCGATTTTTCTGGTGGTCGTCACGGCGCCCAGCGGCACGCCGTTGCCGATCCCTTTAGCCATGACGATGATATCGGGGATGCAGCCCCATTGCTCGATTCCCCACATCTTGTCGCCGGTGCGCCCGAATCCGGTTTGCACTTCGTCGGAAATGCAAATGCCCCCATACCTGCGGACGATATCGTAGGCAATTTTGAAATATTCCTTAGGTGGGCAGACCACGCCCCCGAAACCCTGGATCGGCTCGGCTATGAATGCCGCAATGTGGCCGGAGGTGCTGTATTTAATGATCTCCTCGACCTGCCGGGCGCACACGAGATCGCACGCGGGGTAGGTGAGGTGGTAGGGGCACCGGTAGCAGTAGCCGGCGGGGACATGCGAGACGCCGAAGACGTAGGGGAGGCTGTGGCGCCAGGCGGACTGCCCCGTGAGGCTCATGGCCATGAGCGTCCTGCCGTGGAATGAGTGGCGCAGGGCGAGGAATTCCTGGTTGCCGGTGTAATTCTTTGCCAGGAGCGCCGAGAGCTCGTTGGCCTCACAGCCGCTGTTGGTGAAAAAACTAACCTTGAGCTCACCCGGCATGACGCTCGCGAGCTTCTGCGCGTAGCGGACGATGACGGGATGGTAGTAGAGCGTGGTCATGTGCTGGAGCGTCTGCAGCTGTTGTACCACCTTGGGGACGATATCGGGGTGGCAGTGTCCGACGCTGATGGTGACGACGGCGCTGAACGCGTCAAGGTATTTTCTGCCGCGGTCGTCATAGACGTATTGCATCTCGCCCCGCACGATGTTCAACGGCGTGCTGAAATAGGTCATCGTGCTCGGGAGGAGATACTCCTCCCTCATCTTTTTGATCTCATCAAACGTGAGCTTCTTCTCTGGCATTGCATTCCCCTTTCTATGAGATGGAACCTCGAAATCCAAACTTCAAACTTCAAAACAAACCCCAGATCCCAACTTCCGAATCCCAATCAATGACGCCCGAATTGTCATCTGCCCATAAGTCTCTTCTTTTGAATATGGAATTTTTGATTTTGGATTTGTTTGGAATTTTGAGATTTGAAGTTGGAAGTAAGCCTATTTCTTTATCCTTCCTTCGATAGCTCCCCAAGGCTCGCGCCGGACAAACCGGCCCCAGCCTGGTTCGCCGACGAATTTCCCCCCCCGCGCAACGAGGCGCCCGCGGCTGAAGGTCATCGCCGGGCAGCCGGTAAGCTTCCAGCCATCGTAGGGCGACCAGTCGCAGTTCGTCTGGAGGCGCTCAGGCCTGATCACAAACTTCTTCTTGGGGTCGAAGATGACCACGTCGGCGTCGGCGCCGATGGTGAGCGTCCCCTTGCGCGGGTAGAGGCCGTGCAGGCGGGCGGGGTTGGCGCTCACGAGCTGAACGAATCGATTGAGTGAGAAGCGCTTCTTCCCCACTCCGAACGCGTACATCAGCGGAACCATGGTCTCAACACCGGGCATCCCGTAGGGGATCTTGGTGAAATCGCCGTGCCACATGGCCTTCTGCTTCGTGGTGAAGGTGCACGTGTCGGTGGCAATGAGGGATACCTCGCCGTTGATCACGCCGCGCCAGAGGCGGTCGGCATCAGCCTTTTTCTTGATCTGGGGGCATGTGGCGTAGCAGTGGCCGTTCCTCTTCTTGAAGACCGAATCGTCCAGCAGGAGATACTGCGGGCATGTCTCAGCGTACACGCTGACGCCGCGCTCCTGGCCCGCCTTGACCGCGTCCGCGGCGGCACCCGCGGACATGTGGACGATGTAGACGCGCCCGTTCGTGACCTCTGCCCATTTGATGGCCCTCTGGACCGCCTCCTCCTCGACGAACGGCGGGCGTGAGAGCACGTGTCCCCACGCACCGAGCTTTTTGAAATCCCTGTGGTATTTCTTAATGAGGCCGTCCATCACGAAGACGCTCTCCGCATGAAGCTCGATCATCGCGCCGATCCGCGCGGTTTCTTCAAGCGCGCGGTAGAGCGTGAAATCATCTGCCATCCAGCCCTGGTCCTTGTATATCATGAACATCTTGATGGTGGGTATCCCGTAATCGATCAATTGCTCCAACTCCCGGGGGGAATTTTCGCTCCAGTCGGTGAGGCCGGCGTGCAGCGAGTAGTCGATACATACCCTTCCGTCCGCCTCCGCGCGGCGATTCTTCACGGCCTCCATGACGGGCCGCCCCTTTACTTGTATGGCGTAATCAATCACTGTGGTCACGCCACCGCACGCCGCGGCCTTGGTGCCGTTCACAAAATCATCCGATGAGACCGTTCCGCAGAAGGGGAGCTGAAAGTGTACATGGGCGTCTATCCCGCCCGGCATGACGTATCTGCCGCGCGCGTCCACGACCTCCGTTCCCGGCTGGGGGGTGAAGTCATGGCCGATCGCGACGATCTTCCCCTTGTCCATGACGAGGTCTCCCTGGAACACATCGGACTCCGTGACGAGCGTGCCTCCCTTTATGATGGCACTCATAGAACCTCTTATAGCGACAAGCTTCAAGCTATAAGCTGTAAGCAGGAATTGCACTTTCGGCTTATAGCATACGGCTTACCGCTTATAGCTGTTTCTTCAACGGTACCTTTGACTCCTTGAGTACGACGCATCCGTCGATGGGGCATACGTGCGAGCAGAGGCCACAGCCGACGCAGAGCTCTTCATCCACGGTGGGCTCGCGCTTCTTCGCGTCCCATTTAACCGCCTGGTACGCTGCGTCCCTGCAGGAGATGTGGCAGAGGCCGCAGCCGATGCAGAGATCCTTATCAATGCTGGAAACGAGCCGGTAGCTGCGGCTGAGCGATTCATGCGTGGTCATCTTTTGTGCGGCGAGGCCGACCATCTCGGCGATGGAGCTGAAGCGGTGATCCTCCATGTAGTTGGCCAGCCCCTCGCAGAGGTCCTCGATGATCCGGTAGCCCCAGTGCATCGCGGCGGTGCAGACCTGAACGGTGGTCGCGCCGAGCAGGATAAACTCAGCGGCGTCGCGCCACGTGCTCACCCCGCCGATCCCCGATACGGGGCAGTGTGTGGCTTTGAAGATCTCGCAGACAGCCCTGAGCGCGATCGGCTTCATCCCCGGCCCGGAGCACCCGCCGTAGGTGCTGAAGCCGTTCACCGACGGAAACGGCTCGATTTTATCGAGGTCCACGCCGAGGAGGCCCGCGACGGTGTTGATCGCGGATATCGCGTCGGCGCCGCCGGCCTGTGCGGCCTTCGCGGTCACCTTGATATCCGTGATATTTGGCGTGAGCTTGATCATCACCGGAATGCGCGCAACGTCCTTGACCCACTGGGTGATGTGCTTGGTGATCTCGGGGTCCTGGCTGCATACGCTCCCCATGCCGCGCTCGGGCATGCCGTGCGGGCACCCGAGGTTGCACTCTATCATGTCCGCCCCGGCGTCCTGCACGCGCCTGGTGAGCTCATGCCAGTCCTTTTTCACCGATCCGGCGGCCATGATGCTCCCGATGACGATGTGCGACGGGTAGCGCCTTTTTATCTGGCCCATTTCCTTGAGCCAGACCTTCAGGCCGCGGTCGGTGGTGAGCTCTATGTTCTGGAGGACCGCCATCCGCTTCTTTTCATAGGTGAGGGAGGCGAGACGAGGCGCCACATTGATAACCGGTTCCCCCTCGGGGACGACGGTTTTGATGACCGCGCCCGCCCACCCCGCATCGAAGGCGCGCATGATCATCTCTCCCGTCGTCGTGGGGGGGGCAGAGGCGAGGATAAACGGGTTTTTGAATTGCAGGCCGCAGAAGTCGACGCTGAGGAGCTCAGATACGGTTGTGGTTGCCATGATGCCTCCTGTATTTCGTCGCGTGTCGCCCGTGACTCGCGGCTCGGGCATGCGCACTATCTCCCGACTCACGTCTCATCGCTTATGCGGTGACTCGATAGCGAGCTTGTCCCGCCGAAGGTCCCGAGCTGCTGTTTCGAGGGAACCGAAGTCGAGGGGATTGCTCGATAGCTTCTGTTATCTCCTCTTGAGGTACCTGTCAATCGCTTCCGCGGCAGTCTTGCCGGCCGCGACTGCCTCGACGGCTGTCGCCCCCCCATTCACGGCGTCTCCGCCCGCAAAGACGCCCGGGATGCTGGTGAGGCCGTTTTTCTTCGTCTTTATACATCCATGTTTATCCGTGCGGAGGCCGAGCTGGGTGAAGAGCTCCCTGTCCGTTTCCTGGCCGAGCGCCTGGATGACGGTGTCAACCTTGAGGGTGAATTCCGAGCCGGGTATGGGGATGGGGCGAGGCCGTCCGCTCTCGTCTTTGGGGCCGAGCTTCATCTTGATGCATTCCACCGCCTCGACCTTATTTTTGCCGAGGATCCTCTTCGGCGCGGTGAGCAGCATGAACTCCGTCCCCTCTTTGAAGGTGAGCGCCACCTCGCTCTCCCACGCCGGCATCTCCGCCCTGCCGCGGCGGTAGATGATGATCACCCGTTTCGCCCCGAGGCGCAGTGCAGTCCCCGCGCAGTCCATCGCCGTGTTGCCGGCGCCGAAAATGGCCACCGTGTTCCCGATGCGTGGCTTGGAGCGATTGAACTTCGCCGCGGTGAGGAATTCCATCGCATCCCACACGCCTTTGAGCCTCGTCCCCTCGATATTCTGCCACTTTGATTTCCACGCCCCCGCCCCGACAAATGCGGCGGCGTAGCCCGCGGCTTTGAGCTTTTTGATGTTCGTGATTTTCTTGCCCGTGAGGATTTTTACTCCCATTTTTTTTATCTGCTCAATCTCGGCGTCCACGATGTCCTGGCTGAGCCGGTAGGAAGGGATACCATAGGTGAGCATACCCCCCGGCTTCCTGTTTTGCTCGAACACGGACACGTCATGTCCTCTCCTGGCGAGCTCCACGGCGCAGGCGAGGCTGGCCGGTCCGGCGCCGATGCAGGCAACTTTCCTGGCGCCCCTGCTCTTTTTGATTTCCGGGATGCGGTATCCCCTCACGAGCTCGACATCGGCAACGTAGCGCTGGAGGGCGGCGATGTCCGTGGGAGCCGTGGAGTACTTGTTTCGGCACTCACCGATGCAAAATATCTCCGCGGGGCATATCCTTCCGCAGACTCCCGCGAAGGGGTTGGCGTCCTTGATGATGCGCAACGCGCTTCGCGTGTCTCCCACGTTAATCCTGCGTATGAATGCGCTGACGTCCACGCCTGCGGGGCAGCCGGCGGTGCAGGGAGCTTCAAAACAAAAGTTGCAGCGGATTGCCTCCTTGTAGGCGATGGTGTGCGAAACCGGCTTGTGAATTTCCTTCCAATCCTTGAGTCTTTCCTTGACGGGACGTTCGATCGAACTCGTCAAACCGCTCATGGCGAACCTCCGTTATTGGATTGATTCAAAGACTTCATATTATATCACCGCCCATCCGGTCCGCGCCACAGCTTTGTGAGCAGGTAGGTAAGGGGTCACTTATAGAGGGGGGCCACGGATCCCGCTAAGCGGGACGGATTATGACGGATATTCACAGATGAAAAGAAAGCTTCATCTACGGCCATCCGTGTGGTTATCCGTGAAAATCCGTGGCGAACATCATTTACCGTTACCCCTGCAAAACTGATAATCATACAAAGGCGAAAAGAACAAGTGTACAATCTCTGTGCAAGGTGGCTCGGCGACGGCGAGCCGGAAAGGAGGCTGCGATGGCCTTGTACGGTGGATTGGATCTGCACGGTGACAACGTGTATGT
>JAPLCX010000022.1 GCA_026392035.1 Candidatus Auribacterota bacterium
AAATGATGTTCGCCACGGATTTTCACGGATAACCACACGGATGGCCGCAGATGAAGCTTTCTTTTCATCTGTGAATATCCGTCATAATCCGTCCCGCTTAGCGGGATCCGTGGCCCCCCTCTATAAGTGACCCCTTACCGCGCGGGGAAGTATATTCTAGCCCGTTCGCGGCGAAGCTGTTATACTTCGCCGTGGGCAATCCGGGGGTAAGCACGATGGAAAACAGGCAGATCGCTGACATCTTCACCGAGATCGCCGACATCCTCGATATCAATGGGGACAACCCGTTCCGGATACGGTCCTACAGGAACGCCGCCCGGGCGGTCGGAGACATGTCCGAAAATATCGCGGCCATGGCGCGCGAGGGGAAGGACCTCGAACAGATCCCGGGGATAGGTAAGTCCATCGCGGAAAAAATAAAAGAGATTGTCTCCACCGGCAAGCTGCGATTCCTCAATGAACTGAGGGCCGGCCTCCCGAGGGGCCTCCCCGAACTCCTGAAGATCGAGGGGCTGGGGCCCAGGAAGGTGAAGCTGTTCTACGAGAAATTGAAAATAGACACCGTGGACAAGCTGGAAGCGGCCGCGAAGGCAGGGAAGCTGCACGAGCTCTTCAGGATGGGGGACAAGAGCGAGGAGAACCTGATCAAGGCGATCGCACGATACCGGACGGGCCAGGGGCGTTTCAAGCTCTCGGTCGCGTTCGACTACGCGGAGTCCATCATCAATTATCTAAAGAAATCGAAGGGCGTGAAAGTAATCGAGGCAGCGGGTAGTCTCAGACGGAGAAAGGAGACGATCGGCGATCTGGATATCCTTGCCATATGCGCCGGGGGGACGGATATCATGGACCGCTTTGTCGGGTACGACGGCATCGAGGAGGTGCCGGCGAAGGGAACGACGAAGTCAAGCGCGCGCCTCGCCTGCGGCATCCAGGTGGACGTGCGCGTCCTCCCGAAAGAGAGTTTTGGCTCCGCGCTCCAGTATTTCACCGGCTCGAAAGAGCACAACATCGCGCTCCGCACGCGCGCGGTGGAGCGGAAACTCAAGATCAGCGAGTACGGCGTGTTCAGGGGCGCACGATGCGTCGCGGGGAAGAGCGAGGAGGAGGTCTACGCGGCGGTCGGGCTGCCGGTGATCCCGCCGGAGCTTCGGGAGAACCATGGCGAGATAGAGGCGGCGGAGAAGGGGAAGCTGCCCGACCTGATCGAGCTGAAAGATATTCGGGGTGATCTCCAGATGCACACGACCGCCACCGATGGGAAGGCGTCAATACTCGACATGGCGTCAAAGGCGAGAGAGCTCGGCTACGAGTATATCGCCATCACGGAGCACTCCAAGGCGGTCAAGGTGGCGCGCGGCCTCGACGAGAAGAAACTCGCGAAGCACCTGAAGGCGATTGAGAAAATACAGGACAAGATACCGGGGGTGCGGATTCTCAAGGGGATTGAGGTGGATATCCTCCCCGATGGGAGTCTCGATCTCAACGACGGGATCCTTAAAGAATGCGACGTGGTGATCGGCGCGATCCACTACCGCTTCAACCTTTCGGAAAAGGAGATGACGAAGCGGATCATCAGGGGAATCAGCAACCCGTGTGTGAATATCTTCGGGCATCCGACGGGGCGGCTCGTCCTCGAGCGCCCCAGCTATGAGGTGAACATCGAGGAGCTCGTCAGGGCCGCGAAAGATCACGGCGTCGCCCTGGAGATCAACGCGCACCCCGACCGCCTTGACCTGAGGGACATCCACGTGAGGCTCGCGAGGGATCAGGGCGTCATGCTGGTGATCTCCACCGACGCCCATTCGACCCAGAACCTCGAGTTCATGCGCTATGGCGTCTTCACCGCCCGCCGCGGATGGGCGGAGGCGAAAGACGTGATCAACACCTACCCGCTCCAGAAATTACTTAAGATACTGAAAAGATCGTGACACGCTTTGCGCGTGAAGAGTGAAGCGTAATAATTACATCGTGCGCTTCACGAACGACGCTTCACGAGTTATCGCCCCAGGCGCTGGCGGGTGAGGGCGTCGAAGAAGTTTGTGATATTCTTGCTCACCGGGGTGAGGGGGATGATGCTGATGGTGGGTTTTGAGAGCGTTCCCGTGACCTCGAACCGCGCCAGATTTCCCGAGATGCTGTCGAGGGCCTGTTGGACGAATAGATCGGCGATGTAGATCGGCGTCTTGCTCACCGGCCGTGCGTATAAAACGAGTTTGAGATCGCCCCTATAGCTGCTCCAGCCCTGCCCGTAGATATCCATGACGTCGCTGACGAGGCTGATCTCCTTGAAGGTGATGCCGTTCTCGGCGAGCGAAAAAGCGATCTTGCATTCCTGGAGCGGCTCTTGCCCTGCCCACAGTTTGAGCTGGAGGCGGGAGATGATCTGGAGGATGACGGGAAACTTCCAGAGTCTCGCGCCCGGTATCGTGAGTTCCCCCTGCCCCTCAAAGTTCCCAAGGCTATGGTCGCCGTGGAAAGACACCGTGCCGCTCCCCTTCCCCTGGAGCTGGGCCTCCTCAGTCCCAAGATTTTTGAGGAATTCGGCCATGTCAACGTTCGTGAAGGCGTAGCGGCTAAAGTAGGTAAAGGGCGCCTCGAGGCTCGCGAGACTGAAGCCCTCCACCGCTCCCTTGAAAAGCTCCCCCCGGAGATTATTTACCACAACCGAATGGGGATCGACGAAGATGCGTCCCGTCGCGCGGGAGACGGGGAAGGCGAGGTACGTGCATGACGAGTCCTTTGCCGTGAAGATAAAATTGTAGTCGCTCTTCTGCGTTTTTCCCCAGCAGTGGGTGACGGTCCCCGTGAGATCAAAGAGTCCTTCGGGGCGATAGCGATCCCACACGCCGCTCTCCATGAGGGGAAATTTCCTGATCCACGGTTCAGTGAGGTGGAGGTCTTTGGCATCGAAGAAGAGGGAGAGGGTTTCACCCCTCACGTCGATGTTCCCCTGCATGCGGTAGTTGCCCCAGAAGGGATCGTCCATGCTCCCCCGGATGGCAATCGTGTGTTCAGAAGGGAAGGGCATCAGCTCGCAGTTGAGCCCCTCAAATGTGTAGGTGCCGATCGTGACCCTGCCGTTTTTAAGATTGAAGGCGGGTGGCTTTCCCCCTCTGGGGGGAGCGTCACCCTTGATCACCCCTGCCCAGTTTGAAATACCCGCCGGATCTCTGAGAAAGGCGGCGGTCGCATTCTCCAGGCCTATTTCCTTTATCTGCAGCCGGAGCCGCAGCAGTGAGCTTAAGCGGGGCCTGATGCGGATCCGGTCGGCATGGAAAATCGCACTGCGTCCCGGCGCCCTCCTCACATCGAGCCCCTCCAGCGTGAGGCCGGAGAGAGGATGCAGGGACGCTGATCCGAGGTGTATGTCGGCGGCGAGGTGCTGCTCAAGAATGCTCTTGAGATTGTTCTTGAGTGCGGGGGGATAGAGGAATAGGAAATAGCAGGCGCCCGCTCCCGCGAGAATCGCGCATGCCATGGTGATCAGAGAACGCCGTATTCCGGACATGGGACTATTGTAATGGCGTTGCGCGATAGGGCAAAGCGAAAAAACGGGCGGCCGGTAAGCCGTCAGTCCTAAAGTATATGCTCAGTGATTTCCGTGTCTTCAGTGGTTAAATGTTTTTACCACTGAAGTCACTGAATGCGCTGAAATAGCAGGAGTTACAAGCGCCGCAGATGGCATGGATTGAAATAGCCGCGCTGATTTTCGGAACAAGGCGCACGGACTCAGGGCAATGCCGCGCCGCTGTTCACGGATTTTGAGGTGGCGGGGAGGGTAGGGGAGTCACTTTGGAAGCCCCGGGCTGCGTCAATGCCCCTTCAGAGGGATTTTTTCTCCTGCCCTCCTGCGCGGGTACAGGGTTCTTCTCCTGTCGAATGTCCCCGTATGCGGTCACTACAACCTTCTTCTGTTTCGGGTGGTCGAGGTGGAAAACGATAGTCGTTTTCATCCTGCCGCTCGGCGCAGAGGGTTTTCCAGTCAGGGTGAATGTGTGCGAGGGAGAAGGCGTTGAGGACGGCTCAGGCCGTATCGCGAAGTCCTTGTTCTCCACTTCGACACGCTCCACTTTGAATGATTGCCCCTTGGTGTTGGAGAGAGTGATCGTCCGGCTGATCTCCTGGCCGGTGGAGAGAGAGCCGAGATTGATGCGGCTCGGCGCTGCCTCGATATCCCCCCGCACAGTAATCCGGACGGGTATCTCGATTTTGGGCTTTGTGGCGCAGTTTGTCGCGATGGTGACATTTTCGAAGTATTGACCTGGCTCGATATCCGGCTTGAGGCTGATTTCGAGGGAGTAGCGTTTCTTCCCGTTCTCAGGCGCTTCCTCTTTGATCTGGGTGTTGACAAGATTGAGGCTAGCGGTCACCTCTCCAAGCTTCAGCTCTTCTTCCGTTGTTTGCGATATCTTTACGGTGCTCACGCTGGGCGTATCCTTGGCCTGGAGGGAGACACGGGACGGCTCTATGCCCACCGGAGGGATTATGAGGCCTTTGAGGGTGAGCGTCGCCCTCGGCTCGTTCGGGTCATTTGAGAGTACGTAAATGTGCTTGGTCTGCTGGCCCTGCCTGTCGCCCACGGTGAACGTCGTCTTTATCTCGCCGTTCCCGCGTGGCGGGACCACGTTCGCCGAAAGCAATGCAGCGGTGCACCCGCAGCTGGTGTTCACCTTGTCGATTTTCAGGTCTCCCTTCCCTTCGTTGCGGAATTTAAAAACGTGCTCGACCTTATCAGCTCCCATGAGTTTGCCAAAGTCATGTTCCTTTTCTTCGAAGACTATCTTTGGCTGCTCGCCCGCGGGAACCGCCGTCCGCTCCGGCGCGGCGGGCTCAACGACCCTGGGGAGAGGAGCCTTCTTGAGTTGGGGGGGCGGCGCTGCCGGCCTGCGCCCCATGGCGATAATATTTCCGGGAGAAATGAGAGAGACGGCGAGACAGGCTTGGATCACAACTATAATTCTTTTCATTCAGCAATCCTCCTCTATGATGATTATAGAAGCGCACACTATAGCACAGTTGCAGCGCATGTTCAAGCGGAACATTTGAAAAATGCGCGCATGATATATATCACTTGGCGGTCGATAATGCGTTACCTGCAAGGGTTACTCCCTGTATAATGGTGCTGTATGAAGAGACTCATTGTTCTGCTGTCTCTGGCATCCCTGCTGATCCCCGGAGGCGGGGCTCTCTGCAGGGCGGTCGGATTATGCTCCGCTGAGGCTGAAGCCCGCTACCGGCGCGGGCTTCGGTTGAAGAGGGCCGAAGCGTATGACGCCGCACTCAAGGAGTTCGAGGGGGCGATCGCGCGATCGCCGGATTATATTGCTGCCCACCGCGAGTACCAGAACATCATGCTTGATTTCGGATTTCAGGAGGAACTCGTACGCGATTATGGAGCGCGTATGAGGGAGGAGCCGGCGAGCGCGGCGGCCCACTACCTCTATGGCCGGCTCCTCGATGACCCGGCTCAGCAGGCTGGTGAATTTGAGAAAGCCCTCAGGATTACGCCGGACTTTCTCTGGGGGCATTATGGGAAAGCCATGATCGCCCTGCGCACGGGGAGGAACGACCTTGCGAAAGCTGAGCTCGCGAAAGCGCTCGCGATCGAACCTTCGTTATTATCCGCCCGCTGGGCGATGGGGCTTGTTGAGTCGGCAGTCGGCAGGCATGGCACTGCACTCTGGATTTTCGAGAAACTCCTCCGGGAGGATGAGTATTACCGGGAGGCGTATCAGTCCGCGCTCTCCGAATGTGTGTTCCTTGAACGGTGGGAGAGAGGGGGCATAATCAGCGAGCGGGCAGTGCGGCTCTTCCCGCGCAGCGCCGCGGTACTCGTATACCGCGGCTGCTTCCTCTCCAGGGCCGGGAAGCGCAAGGAGGCGATAGAGTCGTATGAGAAGGCGCTCGCGATCGAGCCCCTGCCCTTTATCTTCATGCGGGACCTGAGGCTCCTGTACGTAAAGGAGGGGATGTACAAGAGAGCGGTCGATCTCTGGAAAGATTCGTTCGGAGTGCAGATCGCATGCGGGGAGAACCGCCTCCTACCGCTGTGGCGTCAGCTTGAAGGAGCTGTCGGGAATGCCGAGGGTGGGAAGGATCCGGCGCGGCAGGGGGATCTCGCGAAGGCATTCGCGGCGATGGGCTGGTGGGCAGAGGCGGCGGCGATTGACGGATCCGGTGAGATGACCGGTGCAGCGGCTGCGCAACTTTCGAATGCCGGAGAGGGAGAGCGGCTCATCGCTCTCCTGAGCCGATATGGCAAAAGGCTCAGGACCGAGCTCGCGCAGAAGAAGAACCGCATCTCCTTCTCGCGTGCCGTGGCGGAACTTAAAGCGGCAACGGAAAAAGACCTGGGACGATCGCTGATTTCGCCTGGGGCTGTGTGCTCAGCCCCAGGGGTCCGATGGTTCGGGGAAAACACCGGGCGTCCGCAGCCGCTCCTGGATATACTGCGCGGCGGCAACAGGGAGATTATTTTTTTTGAAAATGTCTTCGGGCGGAGGATAAACTTCGAATTCGGCGAACTCCTCTCCTGCGAACTTCGGCGGAGCGGGGGCAATGAGTTCGGCTACTGGGCGGCAACGTGCTGCCTTTCCGGTGATGGTGTCATGGAGGGGGAGAGCGGCCTGGCCTATCCGCCCTTTACCGGCTACGCGATTTTCTACGATGCCACGAGGTGGACCCCGCTCTGCGACGTGAGGAGGAGGCAGAAAAGGAACCCGCTTGAGAGCGGCTGGTTCCTTGAGGAGGTCGGAGGTGCGCGGATCGGGCGGGGCGAGGTGCGCTATTCACGTATGCTCGAGAGGCGGCTGTTCGAAAAAGTGTGCCGAGACATTGAGCGGCGGGGAGGAGGATTCATCCAGGAGCGCCTTGAAGACCTCTGCGCCGCGATAGTCGCCGAGCATGAATACCAGCACCTCGTTGACCTCCGCCGCCACCTGCCCGTTTGGAATCATCCGGTCTCCTGCCTTGTGCTTGCGTGCCGCAACCTGTTTCTCCCGTCACTCATCGAGGCGTGCTTTGAGGAGCGCGCGATATTCCGCAGCCTCGCCCGCTGCCCGGAACCGCTCCTCGGCCTGCTCGCGTTACACGCCCAGCTTGAGGGGGGTGGGGGACCGCACCTCATTGCCTCTCGTCATGCACTGTCCCGGATTGTAAAATATATCGCCGCGCACCCTGAAATTTTTCCTGCGATTGACTGTGAGCGCAACATTCTCAATCAACTCTACCTCCTGAGCGGCGAGGAGGTGAGGGGAATCGCGCAGGAGATCTACAGCGCGGCCTTTGGCCGCAACCAAATCGGTCCCACCATTCCCTCTCCCTCTGATGGGAGAGGGCAGCCTGCCTACCGGCAGGCTGGGTGAGGGTTATTCTGAAAACACCCCCACCTTAATCCTCCCCCTTTTGAGGGGGAGGAATGTAGTCTGAAAAAAGTTTCTAAAAAAACTTTTGCGCCCTTGTAATACAAAGAGGCATGAGGGTTCCATGAGTGGTAAGGTTACGATAGGAGATTATTAATGAAACGGCATTTCTTCGAATGTGCGCTGGTCGCCGTTGCGGTCGCCATGTGTGGGTGCAGATCGGTGGGCGGACCATACCGGCCCATGCCGTGGCCGTCGGAGGTCGCAGGAGCAGCGCAGGGAAAGGCTCTGGAGACGCTGCGCCGCCTCATCTCGCAGTCGGTGGAGCGGTACGAAGGCGTCAATGATTACCGGTGCGTGTTCCAGAAGCGCCAGCGCGTCGGCGGGAGTCTTCAGGATCAGCAGCGCATTGTCCTCAAGTTCAGGAAGCCGATGAACCTCTACATGAGGTGGCTCACGAAGGCCCACGAGGGACAGGAGATTTTGTACGCGCCGTCGCGCTACGGCCGGAAAGCGCTCGCCCACCCCGGGGGATGGAAGGGCACTCTGATGCCCGCCATCCCGATCGACGTCGATGGCTACTTGGTCATGCGCGACAATATACATCCGATCGACCACGTCGGCATCGGCCATTTTCTGGGCGTCTTCGCAGAGAACGCCCGGCGGGCGCGAGCGGAGAAGACAAGTGCGCTCATTGACCGCGGCGAAGAGAGGGTGGGTGCTCGGCCGGCCAGGGTCATCGAGGCCGTGCTGCCGCCGGAGAGGGAGAAGGGGTACTACTGCTATCGGTGCCTGGTATGGTTTGATGAGGAGTCGCTTCTCCCCGTCAAGATCCAGGTGTATGACTGGGACAATAATCTCTCGGAGGAGTACATGTACGAGAACCTGGAGGTGGATGTCGGGTTGACTGACAGGGATTTTGACCGGGGGAACAACGAATATAACTTCTAGATTACGAGGCGAGCGGTAAGGATTAAGCGGTAAGCACTAAGCATTAAAACGCATAATAGCTTACCACTTAGTGCTTAATCCTTATGACTTTCTGTTTGGGATTTTGGATTTTGGATTTGGGATTTCTCTTACCGGTTGCTCTCCTCGATGAACTGTTCGAGTTTCCTGAGTGCTCCGCCCCCCGCGAGTGTTTCACGGGCTCTCTCGATCCCTTCCGAGACTTCTCTGGCCACGCCTGCCGCATAGAGGCCGGCAGCCGCATTGATGAGGCATAAGTCCCGGCGCGGCCCCGTGTCGGAGCCATCGAGGATGCCGCGAAGGATGGAGGCGTTCACGGGCGGTGTCCCCCCGCGCAGCGCATCGAGCGACGATACGGCTATACCGAGTGAGCGGGGGACGATTTCAATCCGCCGTACGGTTCCTTGCTCAATCAGAATTGCGTGGGTCTGCCCGGATGTGGAAACCTCATCCATCCATCTGCCTTCCACGCCCGGCTCGCCGCAGACAATGAGGGCGCGCGGCACGCTGAGGAGCGTGAGCGTCCGCGCCGCGCGCTCAAGTATCTCGGGGTGGTACACGCCCAGTAACTGGAAGGTGATCGGGGCGGGATTGCAGAGGGGGCCGAGGAGATTGAATACGGTGCGGAAGGGGAGGCCGCGGCGCACGGCGGCCACGTGTTTCATCGCGGGGTGATAGGAGGGGGCGAACATGAAGCCGATTCCCGTCCTCTCGATGCACCGGGCGACCGCTTCCGGCCCCAGATCAATGCGCACCCCGAGCGCCTCAAGAACATCAGCGCTCCCGCAGCAGGAAGTGCTCGCGCGGTTGCCATGCTTCGCGATCGGTATTCCTGCTGCGGCGAGGAAAAACATCGCCGCGGTTGAGACGTTGAAGAGGTGGAGGTCGTCGCCGCCGGTGCCGCAATTGTCCCCGAGGACCTCGCATTGCCCGCGGGGAGTGACGCGGATCGCCCGTGTCCGCATCACACGCGCCATTGCGGCGAGCGCCTCAGGCGCGCACATGTCGGGCCGGAGCGCGGTGAGGAAGAGGGCTGTTTCATAAGGAGAGCTGCGCCCGCCGATCATGATTTCCATGGCGCATTCCGCTTCCTCAGGAGTGAGTCCTCCCCCCTCGGAGATCCGCGTGGAGAACTCGAGCAGCTCTCCGCTCGCCGGCTCTCGCCCCGGCGGAAAGAGCCGCGGAAGTTGTTCCTGGATGAATTTTGAATAGTCCATGTGCGCCCCAGCCAGCCCCGTCGCCACAGCGAGGGATGCTTATTGGTAACTACTCAGGTAGTCAGAAGCCAGGAGCCGGAATCCAGAATGGATTGCGCATAAGCTTTTAGGAGCTTACTGACCTCTTCGAGTAACTGCATTAACCCTGAATTCTGGCTCCTGAGCAGTTACACTTATTGTAGCACATCGGCGTCGCACACACGACGTCACCTTTGGACGTTACCCGGACGTAATGGGTCACCCATCAAAGGCGCGGAGTCAATAGACATGATCTGGTCCCTCCCTCGCGCATGCGCGGGTTCAACTGCTTGCTCCGTTCACGCCAGCACTCGTGACTTGCCTGCTGCTCCATCCCGAGCCCGTTTCCT